>JAQXPH010000011.1 GCA_029100545.1 bacterium
TTATATTGAATATTATAATAATTATAGATATCAATGGAATCTAAAAAAAATGACTCCAGTACAATACCGAAATCATCTTTTCGAATCCCTTGCTTAAAATCTCTCTTTTTTATTTAGTCCTTGACAAGGGGTACATTTTAAAAAATATAATCTTTTATTTAACTACATAATTATTTTTTTTAAGTGGTTTAAAACCAATTTGAATAAGTTCATCTATTGTTACTATTTTATTATTTAAAGCATAACTAATTGTAAATTCATTATTATTAACAATTACAAAGACATTTTGACTTTTAATACAAGTAAAATAATAATCTTGATAATAAAAATCTAATGCTTGTGCACAATATCCTGTAGTTCTATCTTCAATAGAAATTTCTTTATTATTTACTATACCAAAAATTATATTACCTTTTTTAGAAATAATTTGGTTATTAGATATAATACTATTTTGTATATCTTCTTGTAAAACTTCAATATTTTGATTAATATTATTATCTTGTGATAAATAATTTTCTTCAATAATACTATCTTGTTTATTTTTATTTTCTTCAGTATTATTTTTATCATTTATAACTTCTATAACATCATTATAATTTTGATAAATAATATCTTCGTTTGTGGTATTTAAATCTTCTTGTGTAGACTCTTCATGATATTTTGCTGGAAAACTATATAATAATATATTATTTTTTTGGGTATATTCCTTTGTAATAACAATATGATTATTAAAACTTTTATTTACTAAGAAAAATATACTTGTAATTAAAAATGCACAAATAGTAGTAATAAATGCTATATTAATAATTTTATTTTTCATTAAATCCCCCTTTGATGACTAATATATTAGCATATTAATTTAATTTTGTAAATAAAGTTAGTGAATAAAAAAATGATATGTTTTTAATAAAATATGTTTTAAAGTAATATACTTAAATGGAGGTATATAACTTTGGGACTAACTGAAAAAGAAGTTGTTGAATCAAGAAAAAAATATGGAAGTAATGAAATAACAAAAAAAAATAATAATTCATTTTTTAAACTATTAATTGAGTCATTATCTGATCCAATTATAAAAATTTTATTAATAGCTCTTGCTATAAAAGTTGTTTTTTTATTTAAAAATTTTGATTGGTATGAAACATTAGGCATTGTAATTGCTATTTTTTTAGCTTCATTTATTTCATCGATTAGTGAATATGGTTCAAATAAGGCTTTTGAACGCCTGCAAGAGGAAAGTCAAAGAACATATGCTAAAGTAATTAGATCAGGAAAACTTCAAAAAATATTATCTAAAGATGTAGTAGTAAAAGATTTAGTTGTTCTTGAAAGTGGCGATAAAGTTCCAGCAGATGGTTATATAAAAGAAGGATTTTTATCAATTGATGAATCTTTTATAACAGGTGAAGCTAAAGAAGTTAATAAAAAATATAGTGACAATCATAATGAAGTTTATAGTGGTAGTACTATATATAAAGGTAGTGCAAAAGTAATTATTACTAATGTTGGAGATAAAACTTTTATAGGTGGAATATCTAGTGATATTCAAACTAAAGGTGGAGAAAGTCCTTTAAAAGGAAGACTTAGAACACTTGCAAAAAGCATTAGTAAACTAGGATATATTGGCGCAATACTAGCAAGTATATCTTATCTTTTTATGCAAATTGTTGTTAAAAATAATTATAATTTAGATTTAATTGTAGATACTTTAAAAAATATTCCACTTATGACCAATTATTTAATTTATACTTTAACTTTAACTGTAACTATTATTATAGTGGCAGTTCCTGAAGGGCTTCCTATGATGATTACTTTAGTACTATCATCTAATATGAAAAAAATGCTTAAAGATAATGTTTTAGTTAGAAAACTTGTTGGTATTGAAACAAGTGGTTCACTAAATACACTTCTTTGTGATAAAACTGGTACACTTACTCTTGGTAAATTAAATGTAAAATATATCGTCACAAAAGATAATAAAATTTTTAAAAATAAAAATGAAATTAAAATATATAAAAAATATTATGATGTATTAATTAAATCATTATATCTTAATAATGAAACAATTTTATCAAGTGGCAATTTAATTGGTGGTAACACTACAGATAGGGCAATCAAAAATTTTATTGGAGAAGATATTATTAATGATAAGATAATTCAAAAAAAATTATTTTCTTCCGAAGATAAATATAGTATGGTACAAACTAATGAATATTATTTTTATAAAGGTGCTAGTGAAGTAATATTAAATAAATGTAAAAATTATTTGGATATTAATGGCAATATAAAAAAAATAGAAAGTAAAAGTTATATAGAAAATATGATTAAAACATACATGGAAAAAGGATATCGTGTACTAGTTAATGCTTATGGAAAAGATGAAAATAATTTAATTTTTATTAATTTAATTATTATTTCTGATACAATTAGACCAGAAGCAAAACACAGTCTTGAACTTATTAAAAGTGCTGGAATTAAAGTTATTATGATTACAGGTGATGCTAAACAAACTGCAATAAATATTGCAAAAGAATTAAATTTACATGAAAGTAATTCAATTGCTCTTACGCATGATGAACTTGAAAAACTTTCGGATGATGAAATTGTTAAAATATATCCCAAACTTTCAGTTATTGCTAGAGCGCTTCCCCAAGATAAAAGTAGACTTGTATCAATTTTTCAAACTTATGGTCTTGTTGTAGGGATGACTGGTGATGGGGTAAATGATGCACTTGCCCTTAAAAAAAGCGATGTTGGTTTTGCTCTTGGAAGTGGCTCAGAAGTTAGTAAAGATGCTAGTGATATTGTTATACTTGATAATAATATATTTTCTATTTGTAAAGCTATTTTATATGGCCGTACTATTTTTAAAAGTATAAGAAAATTTATTATTTATCAATTAACTGTTAATATATGCGCTCTTATTTTATCAATTGTTGGTGTTTGGGTTGGAATTTCAACACCAATTACAATTATTCAAATGCTTTGGCTTAATATGATTATGGATACTTTTGCTGGTCTTGCATTTTCTTATGAACCACCATTAAAAGAATATTTATATGAAAAACCTAAAAGTAAGAATGAACCAATTATGAATAAATATATGTTTAATCAAATATTAGTAAATGGTTCATATTCAGCATTACTTTGCTTACTTTTTTTAAAACTTCCAATTATAAGTCATTTTATTAGGTTTAGTGAGGGAAATAAATTTTTATATACGGCGTATTTTGCTTTATTTATTTTTTTAGGAATTTGTAATTCATTTGCCTCAAGAACACATAGATTAAATATTTTTGCTAATATTTTAAAAAATAAAGTATTTTTATTAATTAACATTTTTATATTTTTTGCACAAATTTATATTATTTATTTTGGTGGAAATTTATTTAGAACTTATGGTTTAACTTCAAAAGAATTAATATTTGTATTTATTTTGTCACTTACTATTTTTCCTATAGATTTTATAAGAAAAAAGATTTTAAAGAAAAAGAATATTCAAATTGGCGTATAAAAATTGTCTTATTTTGACACCTTTTGTCGAAGTTGTTGATATTTAATAAATGATATTATAAACTTTTCTCATCAGGAGGAATTATGTGTCAAGAATTTAATAATATTATAAAAAAATTTAAAGAAATAAAAAAACTTAATTATGTTGAAAGTATAAATAATGATTTTAATGGAATAGGTCTAACATTTGAAAAACTAATTGGTAAAGAGGTAGATACTTTTTCATATCCCGATTATGAAGGAATAGAAATAAAAACAACTTTAAAGATAACTGAATATCCAATTGCTTTATTTAGTTTAGCTCCATGGTCAAGTCATTTTCCTGCTCTAGATTATTTAAGAAGAAAATATGGATATTTGCAAACAGAAATCGAAGATAATAGAAAACTTAATGCAGTTTTTTATTATGATAAAAATGAATTGATTTCAAATAGGTATTTTTTTAATTTAAAGTGTGATGATAAAGAAGAAAAACTTTATTTACTTATTTATGATATAAACTTTAATTTAATTGATGATGGTACTTATTGGTATTATAGTGACTTAAAAGAAAAACTTGAAGTAAAGTTAAAATATTTAGCATTAATATATGCAAGCGCTAAAAATATTAATAATAAAAAATATTATTATTATCGAGAAATATATTGTTATAAATTAAAAGGTTTTAATATATTTTTAGATCTTATAAAAAGAAATATTATTTGTATTAATATTACAAGTAGAATTTCAAAAACAAAGGATAATATTGATAAAATGAAATGTGGTTGTTATTTTAAAATTAATAAATTTGATGTTAATAAATTATTTGATTTAGTTTATGCCGAAGGAAACAAAGAAGATAGATTTTTATAATAATATATTGTTTTTAATATATATAATTTTATTATGATATATGTTGGGACCATGATTATAATAAAAAAACTAGGTTTTATCCTAGTAATTTATTCTGGTCGAGAAGACAGGATTCGAACCTGCGACCCCATGGTCCCAAACCATGTGCACTACCAAACTGTGCTACTTCTCGGAAACAAACTTATTATATCACAATAATTCAACTTTGCAAATATAAACTGCACATGGTTTTGTAAATATAAACTATACATTGTTTAAAATTCACAATAAAATGCACATAGTTTAAAAGCAACAATAGCATTTAATTTTGGTACGCCCAAAGGGATTCGAACCCCCAACCTTTTGATCCGTAGTCAAACACTCTATCCAGTTGAGCTATGGGCGCATACTTACTTTTATCACATGTAAAAGCAAATTTATTATAATATAAAAGTTTTAAAAAATCAATAAAATCATATTCTTTTTTTTCTTTATTTATGATAGAATTAAATACGAAGGAAGAAGATGGATGACTAGAGAGATTTTTATATTATGTGCTGTTGGTTATTATTTTATTGCAATGATTGTAATTGCGGTTGTTTTGATTGTGATAAATAATAAAACAAAAAAGAAATATCAAGGTCAAATTACAGAATTAGAAAGGCAAAAAAATTTAGTCATATCATCAAATATATTAACTGAACTTAATAAGGTTGAGCCTCTTATAAATAATGATGATTTACGTAAAAGATATAATAATTGGCAAGATAGATTCAATGAAATTAAAACAGTTGATATACCTAAAATAACTGATTTAATTAATGAAGTACAAATATTTTTTGAAGAAAAAGATTATCAAAATTTAAAAACTTCTATAATAAAAACTGAAATGGATTTAAATTATTTACAAACTAAATCATCTTTTTTACTTGATGAAATTAAAGAAATAACTTTAAGTGAAGAAAGAAATCGTGAAAAGATTACAAAACTTAAAACAGAATATCGTGAAGTTGTAACAACATATAAAGACGATTTGGAGGGCTATAGTAAAATAAAAGTACCTATTGAACTTCAATTTGAAAATGTTGATAAGTTATTTGTTAGTTTTGAAAATGCTATGGATAAAAATGAATATACTGAAGTAGGTAAAATAGTTAAGGCAATTGATGATATTGTTTCAAATTTAAAAGAAATAATTAAAGATACAAAAACTATTGTACTTTATGGTGAAAATCTAATTCCTAAAAAAATTGAAGATATTTTACAAATATATAGTAAAATGGTTAAAAATGGTTACAATTTAGAATATTTAAATATTGAATATAATATTGAAGAAGCAAATAAAAAAATTATTGATATTTTTCAAAGATTAAATGTTTTAGATGTAGAAGACTCGATTTTTGAACTTAAAACAATGCATGATTATTTTGATTCATTATATCAAGATTTTGATAAAGAAAAACTTAGCAAAAAACTTTTCGAAGATTATTCACGATCAATTGCTATTAAAGTAACAAAACTTGAAAAAATAGTTAATGAACTTTATAAAAAAATTGGAGAATTAAAATATAGTTATGATTTAACTGATGATGAAGTTGCAGTTATTACTGAAATTAAAGATGAAATAATTGATATACATAATAGTTATGATCATATAATGGATATTTATCGTAATAAAACTCTTGCATATTCAAAATTAAGTAGTGAAATGGAATTAATTAATAATAGATTACTTAAAAATGAAGAAAAGTTAAATCATACTTTACAAACATTAAGTAGTTTAAAAGATGATGAATTAAGAGCAAGAGAACAATTAACTGAAATTGAAGAAATCTTAAAAAATAGTAAAAACAAAACAAAAGAGTATAATTTGCCTGTTATACCAAAAAAATATTATGTTGAATTTGCAGAAGCATCGCTTGCAATAAAAGATATGGTTAATGAACTTGAAAAAAGACCAATTTCAATTAAAAATTTAAATATGCGAGTTGATACTGCACGTGATTTAGTTTTAAAGGTATATAATACAATTAATGAAACTACCAAGACAGCGAAAATGGCTGAAATGGCAATTGTTTATGGTAATAGATATCGAACTGTAAATAAAGATGTCGATTTTGGACTTACAAAAGCTGAAAACTCATTTTATAAAGGTAATTATAAAATATGTTTAGAACAAGCAATTAGTGCAATTAATATCGTTGAACCTGGTATATATAACAAATTGCTAGAAAATTTTAAAGATTAGGGGGATAATATGATATATTTAGATTATAGTGCTACAACTCCAGTTTCTTTAGAAGTACAAGATACTATAAATAAAGTTACAAGAGAATTTATTGGTAATGCTAATTCAATTAACGGATTAGGAATAAAAAGTAAAAATTTACTTAATAGTGCTACGAAACAAATTGCAGAAGAATTTAATATATTAGAAAGTGAAATTACATATACTTCTTCAGCTACAGAAAGTAATAATCTAGCACTTATTGGAGTAAGTATTGCAAATTTTAAAAGAGGAAAACATATTATTGTTTCTAAGTTAGAGCATCCGTCAATTTATAGCATATGTTCATACCTTGAAACAATGGGCTTTGAAATAAGTTATGTTAATACAGATGAAGATGGTCTTATTGACTTTGAACATTTAAAAAAATTAATTAGGGAAGATACAATTTTAGTAAGTATTTGTGCTGTAAATAGTGAACTTGGAATAAGACAACCACTTAAAATGATTAGACAAACTATTAAAAAAATAAATCCAAATATATATTTTCATAGTGATATGACTCAAGCAATAGGTAAAATAGCAATTTCACTTCACGATGTTGATTTAGCCACTATATCATCACATAAAATATATGGTCCGAAGGGAATTGCAATGCTTTATTGTAATAGTACAGTTAAAATTAAACCAATTATATATGGAAGTGGAAAATCAAATGATTTAAATCCTGGAACTCCTGCACTTCCTTTAATTGCGGGTTTTTCTAAAGCAATTAGACTTGCATTAACCGATTTAGAAAAAAAAGAAAAATATATAAATTTATTAAATGAAAGATTATGTTTACATTTTAAAAGTTATCCTGATATTTTAATTAATAAAACTAAGTATTCAATTCCACATATTTTAAATATTTCAATTATGAATATTAAACCAGAAACATTTATACATGCCTTAGATAGTGATGAGGTTTATATTTCTACGAATACTGCATGTTCTTCAGGTGAACTTTCAAGTGGTGCAATGGTAATTTATAATGATGTAAAAAGGGCTTCTCATACAATTAGGATTAGTTTATCTAGCATGACTACAAGTGAAGAAATTGATAAATTTATTAAAATATTTGATAAAAACTATAAATCACTTAATAGTCTAGTAAAGAAGGATTAAATGGAAAAAGTAATAATTATTAAATATGGTGAATTATCTACGAAAAGTGATAATATTAATTTTTTTATAAAAACACTTAAAAATAATATTGAAAAAAAATTAAGTGGAATATCATTTAAAATAAGTTATGATATTGGAAGAATGATTATATATACTGACAATATTGATATGGTTTTAAATAAACTTAAAGAAGTTTTTGGTATTCATGAAATAATGGTAGGCTATATTTTTAAAGATAAAAGCATTGAAAAAATTGAAGAAAATATTCTTGCTTTAATTAAAAATATAGATTTTAATACTTTTAGAGTTACTACTAAAAGAAGTGATAAGCATTATGAAATAAATAGTATTGATTTTTCAAAAATAGTTGGTGCATATATTTTAAAAAACACTGATAATAAAAAAGTTAAAATTGAAGGTGCTGATTTAGAAATATTTGTTGAAATTAGAATTAATGAGATTTTAGTCTATTTTGATGGTATAAAAGGTCTTGGTGGTTATCCTGTTTCAACTTTAGGAAAAGGTTTACTAATGCTTTCAGGAGGAATTGATTCTCCAGTAGCAGGTTTTCTTGCTATAAAAAGAGGAATAAGACTTGAAGCAATTTATTTTGATTCACCACCTCATACTAGTAAAATGGCTTTAGAAAAAGTTAAAGATTTAGCCAAAGTTCTTGCAAAATATAATAATAATGAAGTTAAGATACATATTATTAATTTTACCCATATCCAAGAAGAAATAATTAAAAACATTCCAAATTATTATCTAATTACTATTATGAGAAGATTTATGTATCAAATATCTGCTGTTATTGCAAGTAGAATAAATGCTCATGTTATAATTAATGGTGAAAGTGTTGGTCAAGTAGCTAGTCAAACATTACAAAGTATGGAAGTAATTAATGAAAGCATTAAAAAACCAGTTTTAAGGCCAGTATGCTGTTTAGATAAACTGGAAATAATTGATATTGCTAAAAAAATTGGTACATATGATATAAGTATTTTACCATATGAAGACTGTTGCACAATTTTTGTACCAAAACATCCAGTAATTCATCCTAATTTAAAAACTGCACTTGAATATGAAAAATTAATTGATAAAAATGAATTAATATATAATGCAATAAAAAATGAAACAATAATAAATATAAATTCTAATAATAAAGAATATCAAGATTTGTTATAAAATTTATTTTTTTTATCATACTATTAGTATGATAAAGAAAAATTATTATAGAAATGTTGAATTATTTATAGAAAGTAAAAGAGAAAAACTTACAAATGAATATTTTAATGATTATGGATATAATTTATGTTCATCAAGAAAAAATAAAATAAATAGTTTTGAAAATTATGCAAAAACTAATCAATATAATTTAAATAAAATAACCAAAGATAAGTAAAAAAGGTAGTAAATTACCTTTTTTTTTTGTATAATAAAAAAGAGGTGAAAAAATGAAAATATTATCAATAAACGCTGGTAGTTCATCATTAAAATTTACTTTATTTGAATTACCAAAAACTGATGCCATTGCTAGTGGTGTATTTGAAAAAATCGGATTAAAAGATAGTTTTTATACTATTAAATATGATGGCGAGAAAACTAGAAAGGAAGTATATTTAAAAGATCATTCAGTTGCAGTTGAATGTTTAATGAAAGATTTAGTTGATATGCATATAGTTTCTTCTTTAGCAGAAATTGAAGGTGTAGGACATAGAATACTTCACGGTGGTGCAGAATTTACTAAACCTGTTGTTCTTTCTGAAGATGTTATTGAAAGAATTTCTAAGTATAATGAATTAGGACCACTTCATAATCCTGCGAATTTATTGGGAGTTAAAGCATTTATGAAAGCTTTACCTGGTGTAATTAATGTAGGTGTATTTGATACTGGATTTCATCAAACTATGGATGAAGAACATTTTCTTTATCCCGTTCCATATGAATGGTATACAAATTATGGCGTAAGAAAATATGGATTTCATGGAACAAGTCATAGATTTGTATATGGTGAAATTTGTAAAAAACTTGAAAATGAAGAATTAAAAGTTATTACTTGTCATATTGGTAATGGTGCATCACTTTGTGCAATTGATGAAGGAAAAGTAATAGATACTTCAATGGGATTTACTCCTCTTGCTGGTGTTATGATGGGTACAAGATGTGGTGATATAGATCCAAGTATTTTAGAGTATGTATGTAATAAAACAGGTAAAACTATTTCTGAAGTTACAAATGACTTAAATAAGAAAAGTGGTTTTTTAGGAATAAGTGAAATATCATCAGATGCTCGTGATGTTGAAAATGCCGCAATGGAAGGAAATAAAATGGCTATTTTAGCAGAAAATATGTATGCTCAAAAAATAGCTAATTATATAGCAGTATATAATAATATGCTTAATGGTGCCGACGCTATAGTATTTACGGCTGGTGTAGGTGAAAATAGTGCTAGAATGCGTAAAATGGTTATTGATAGAGTTAAATCTTTAGGCGTAAAACTTGATGATAATTTAAATAATGTAAGAGGTGAATATCAAAAGATTTCTTCAGAAGATTCAACAATTGCAGTATATGTACTTCCTACTAATGAAGAACTATTAATTGCTCAAGATACTTTACAATTAAAACGTGAAATGGGTGATTAAAATAAATAAAGATATTTATAAGAAAATTTTTCGTTTAATAAAAAAATATGATGAAATTGTAATAGCTAGACATATCGGTCCTGATCCAGACGCTATTGCAAGTCAAATTGCTTTTCGTGATTCAATTAAAAATACTTTTCCAAATAAAAGAGTATATGCAATTGGGGCCGGAGTAAGTAAATTTAAATATTTAGGCTTTTTAGATAAACCAGATTTTAATAGTTTAACTAATGCTTTACTTATTGTATTAGATGTTCCAAATTTTTATCGTGTTGATGGTATTGATGATTTAGATTATAAAGAAATAATTAAAATAGATCATCATCCAAAAGAAGATATTGTCGGTACTGTTGATTTTACATCTGATGAATTTTCTTCAACATGTGAAATGGTTGCAAATATTCTTTATGAAACAAAGTTAATGATTGATAAGGATATTGCTGAAAAATTATTTTTAGGAATTGTATCAGATAGTGAAAGATTTTTATTTAAGAATACTACAGTTGGTACTTTTGAAATATGTGCAAAATTAATTAAAGATTATAAATTAGATTTTGTTTCTCTTTATGATAATTTATATCAAAAAAGTTTTAATGAATGTAAATTTGAGGCATATATAATAAATAATTTAAAAGTTTCTGAAAATAAATTTGGCTATATTATTATTGATAACAAGATAATTGAAGAGTATAAAGTTGATATATCAACTCCATCAGTATTAATTAATAATTTTAACTTTATTGATGAATTAAATTTATGGTGTTTTATTACTTATGATGAGAGAAATGAAATATATAAAGTAAATATTCGTTCAAGAGGTCCTATTATTAATGAAGTAGCTTCTAAATACAATGGGGGAGGTCATAAATATGCTTCTGGAGCAAGAATATCTAAAAAAGAAGATGTGAATCATTTATTAAAAGATTTAGAAAATGTCGCTGAAGAGTATCTTGCAAAAGAGGAAGAGTAATGAAAATTTCTAAAATAAAATTAAATAAAAATGGTAAGTATGAAGTTACTATTGATAATACAAAATATATTTTATATCAAGATGTAATTATTAAATACTTACTTTTTTCAAAAAAAGAAATAGATAATAATATGCTAAATGATATTATTAAAGATAATATCTATTATGAAGCATATGATAAAATAATTAAATTCATAAATATTAAATTAAGAACAAAAAATGAAATTAGAAATAAACTTAATTTATTAAATGTTTCTACTGAAGATCAAGATAAAATAATCAATGTATTAGAAAATCAAGGATATTTAAATGATGAAGTATATATAAAAGCATTTATTAATGATAAAATTAATCTTTCTTTAGAGGGACCTAATAAAATAAAAAATGAACTTTTAAAAAATAATTTTAGTGAAGAAAAAATATTAAATTATTTAGATAATTATAATGATTTATGGGAAAAAAGAATAGAAAAAATTATTAATAAAAGGGTTAAAATTAATAAAAATTATTCTAAAAAAATGTTAATAAAAAAAATAAATAATGAATTAATTAATTTAGGATATTCAAAAGAAATGTTTTCAAATAGTTTAAATAATATAATAATTGATGATAGTTTAATTTATGAAAAAGAATATCAAAAATTATATAATAAACTTATTAAAAAATATGATGAAGATAAAGCTAAAATACTTGCAAAACAAAAATTATATATAAAGGGTTTTAATGAGAATAAATAGTATATAAAAAAATATCAGTAAATCTGATATTTTTTATTTATCTTGTGAAGTTAAAGATGCAAGTGAATTTGTAATATAATTAGAGTATTGAGTAGCAAGTGTGCTGTCTTCAATATTAACACCCATTTGTTTACGATAATGTTGTAATGCATTAATAGATAATGTGTTATCTTCTTTAGTTATATCATTTGCTAGGATTTCAATTATTTCATCTTTAAGTTCATCTAACGATTTTTTTTCATATGTTTGATTACGCATTATAATATGGTATCCTAAACTTGTTTTAATTACTTTAGTATAGTAATTATCGTCTTTTAATGTATAGGCTTTTTCAACTATTTCAGTATAAGTATCACCTAAAGTAGTTTTATTAACTTGACCAAGTGATCCACCTTTATCTTTAGTTGCATCATCTTCAGAATATTTTTTTGCAAGTTCACTAAATGCTTCGCTTACTTTTTTACCATTTTTAACATAATTTTTAAGTTCTGATATTATGTCTTCTGCTTTTTTTTCTGCATCAGTTTCTGCTTGCTTAATTTCATCTTTATTCATTTTATCAGTAACCTCTGGTGTAATCAATATATGGCTTATTTCAATATCATTATCAATTTCGTTTTTATAATACTTTTCAATATCATTATCAGTTACTTTCTCTTTAGCATATTCATTCATTGCATAAGATTGCATATAACCTAAATAAATTTGATTTTGATATTCTTCAATAGTGATATAACCATAATATTGTTGAATTGCACTAAGAAGTTCTTCTTCTGAATTATAATTTTCTTTCAATGATTCAATGTAACTTTCACTAGATTTTTTTGCTTTTTCAATATTATCTGGGAAAGTTTCTTCCAAGACCTTTTTGTCAATCATATTTAATAGGGTAGATAAAGCATATTTATCTTTAAGTTCATTATATAAATCATCTACACTTATCATATCACCATTTTTAAAACTAACAACAGCATCTTGTCCATTTTCAAGTTGTGGAATTTTACCACATCCTGTTAATAAAATTAATCCTAACATTAAACATAAAATTTTCTTTTTCATTATTACCTCCATAAATTAATTATAGCAATATGATTAAAAAATTACAATTAAAACACGCACAATTTGATATATTTGGCATTTAATATTATGAAAAGACAAAAAGGAGGAATTTATATGAATCATTGTTGTGGTAACAACCTTGGGGCTGCGATTATATTAGTATTATTCATCTTACTTATAATCATAGTCGGTGCCTATATATAGGAGGAAAATATGAGTTGTTGCAAAAAAAATCCACCTGAACATGATAAATGTTCAAATGGAATATCAAATTACTTTTTTATAATACTTATCCTATACATATTACTTGCTATAATAATAGGACCCATTTGCTAAAGGAAAAGCCAAATGCTTTTCTTTTTTAATTTATTTCTTTAACCTTTATATTTTGATTTAAAGAGGTAAGTATATTTTTATATTCTTCATAAATTTGTTTATAATTTTCATTATAACTTTCATTCATTTTACTAAATGGAATAACTAAATAATTCTTGTGATTTTTATTATATGTATAGGTAAGATCAGCACCTAAATTATCTATTTTTATTTCACTTGTTCCATCTTCATAAATTGTTTTAGTAATATCCATTGAAGCAAGAACACCAACAATGCCTTTATAACCAATACTACTTATTAAATCTCCTTGATTAGAAATAAAATTACCAAGTGAATAAAAAACTACAGTATTATCAATAATATCAAATGGTTGAAGGCAGTGTGAATATGTTCCTAAAACTATATCTACACCTAAGGATGCTAAATAATTTGCTATTTGAATATTACTTTGTGTGGGTTTTGTTTCATATTCAGCAGAATTTTTGTGCCAGTGCATTGCAACAATTACAACATCAACTTTTTGCTTTAAATCTTCAACTTCCTTTTTTACAGTTTCTTCATCATATATATCAATTTTATATTTAATATTTGAAACTGTTCCATCAAGTCCATTTAAAGTATTAGTATAAGCTAAAAAACCATATGTAATATCATTAATTTTTCCAATATTATATTTATTTTCCTTACTTTCATCTTCATTAAACCCATCAAATATAATATTTTTACTTTTCCAATAATTATATGAATTTGTTATACATTCATCGCTAGCATATGTACAATCAGCACTATGATTTGAGGCAAGTCCTACTAAATTAAAACCAGCTTCAACCATTGCATCACCAAATTCTGATGGACTATTAAAATAAGGGTAAGAGCAATATCCGGGTAAGTTATGTTGACAATTAAATCTGCTTGTAAGTTTTCCTCCGAAAACAGTTTCTTGATTATAATAAGCAATATCATAATTACTAATAATATCTTTTACCATGCTAAGTTGTGGAGAAAAATCAAAAGTATCAGTTTCTTTATCATAAGCATCTAAATAAACGACATTATGAAGTAAGCCATCTCCAGTAGCTACTAAAGATATTTTTTTTGTAATAGGGTATTTTATTTTTTCTTTTTCATTTATTAATTTACTAAATTCAAAATCTTCATTATTGTTAATTTTATTAGCAATTATATAAGAAAAAATACCTATTAAAGTAATTATAATTAATAAAATAATAATCTTAATTTTCTTCTTTAATCTTCTTTTCATTAACACCTTCCATTACTAATTTATATACATCTTCCACTTTTTTAGAAGGTTTTTTATTAAAATCTGGCATAATATGTAAATGTAAATGTTTTATTTCTTGTTTACTTCCATAATTAATTGAAAATGTACATCCTTCTTCATTAATAGTATCCATAATAATTTTTGCATATTTTTTAGCTATATTAAACATATGAGAAAATGTATTTTCAGGAACATCATAAATTGATTCATAATGATTTTTAGGAATAACTAATAAGTGTCCATCACATATTGGATATTTATCCATTAAAACAATTATTAAATCATCTTCATAGATAGTTAATCTTTTATTTTTATCTTTTGCAATATCACAAAACAAACAATTCATACCAAAATTCACCTCATAAAAATTATATCATTTAGTTAAACCAAATTCTACCTAAATTACAATTTTCACTTCTTGGAGCTGGATCTGGATAATCAAACTTAATTAAAAGTGGCATTTTAAATGCAGTACCAAATGCAATTGCATTTCCAGGAAGAACTGATTTCATTTTATCTACGCTTTCATCAGTAATAAAAGGAACTACATTTTTAATATAATTAACATCTTTTGGATGTGTCATTTTAAAAATTAAAAAATTATTACATTGACTTAGTGTTGTTTCAGATATCTCGCTTGGTCTTTGAGATATAAGTCCAAGGAGAATACCATATTTTCTTCCTTCTTTAGCAATTCTTTCAAATATATTATAACCTAAAACATTATTATCAATATCATCATTTACATATCTATGCGCTTCTTCAATAATTAAATTAAATGGATTTGAACCACGATTTTTAAGAGAAGTAGTGTAATTAAATATCATCTTCGCATAAATTTTTACAATTGTTTTAGCAAGATGATCATTTATATAATTTATATTAAAATTAATTATTTGCGCTTTTTTATCATTTTGATGAACAATTTTATTAATATATGAATCAAGACTTATATATTCAGGATAATTAAAAAATTCTTTACTATCACTATTTAATATAGCATCCATTCTTACTTTTAAAATATTTAATTTATTAAATACACTATCATTTTTCCATATACCTTCATCAATTAAAGCAAAATCTAGTGCATTTGAGACATCTTGCAATGTAAATGGAGTTTGGCCATCTGGTAAAGCAAATGAAACTTCTTCAGCTATAAATCCTTGTAAGAAATCTGTTACTTGTTCTATCGCATTAATTTTATTATGATCATCAACTCTTAAACATTGTCTTAATGTACGATAATATCCAGGTTCACTAATAGAACTATCAAGATTTATTTCTGGTGTATTAGTTTTAGTAAGAACACCTACAATTTGATCTCTTATTTGAGGTCCAGGTCTACCACTAATTAATATATCTAAAAGTGCTTTTGCTAAAATTGTATTTTTGTATGCTTGTACTTTAACGTCATTATTTATAAAAAGGTTAACATATCTTAAAGTTTTTTCAATTAAATTTAATTGACTTTTATCAGTTACATCGAGTAGTAATGCATATTCATCAATTCCTAAAAGCCATGGTGGTATTGTTAATTTTTCTTCATCACTAGTTAAATCAGTTGTATATGTTTTATAGGCAAAGCTTCCTTCAATATTTAAATAATTAAAAGCACTAGCATATTCACCATAAGCATCAAATATTATTATATTTGGATTATTATTTATATTTTTACTAGCCATTAAATTTTGAATTATTTTTGTAAATGAGCAACTTTTACCACTACCAGAGGAACCAAATATTGCAAAATGGGAGCCAAAAAAATTATTAATATCAGCGTTAATTGTTACATTATCATAATATGGACTCTTTCCCATTAATAAATAGTTTGATTTAAATCCAACAATATTTTGAACATAATCGTAATTTAATAAATAAACAAGTGATGAAAAAGATGGTTTTTGATCAAATCCATATAAAAAGTTATTTTGTTCAATTTTTCCTAGAATATTAATTTTACAGTGAGTTAAACTTACCTCAATAACCTCTCCAATAAAAGATTTTTGATTATCTTTTATTAAAACATATAAATTAATTAAACTTGGTGCTTTTTTAATATCTATTGTTAATTTAACATTAATAATATTATTTGAAATTTCTTCAATTGTACCTAACATATTCAACCTCTATTCTAAAATTATTATATCATTAAAAATAGTCATTTACAACTTTAAAAACTTATGATAAACATTATGCGAAACTTTTGCCTATATTTGCATAAATTAAATTAGGAAGGTGATATAAGTGTCTAACTTTAAAGAAATAATTACAAAGGCTATAATTGGAAAATGTAAGAAAAAAATTACAAGCAATTATGAAATAGAATGTGAAGAAAAGCCTAATACTATATTAGGATGTTGGGTTATAAATCACTCTTTTAGGGGAGTAAATAATTTAGGTAAAGTAAACATTAATGGTTCTTTTGATGTAAATGTTTGGTATTCATATGATAATGATACTAAAACAGCAGTATGTACGAGAAAATTTACATATTCAGATGTAATTAATGTACCTTTAAAAGAAAATACAAAATTAACAAATAGTAGTGAAATAATTGTTAATGCTCTAAAACAGCCTACTGTTACAGATGTAAAAATAAAAAATGGCTTAGTTGATTTAAAAATAGAAAAAGAATTAGGTGTAGAAGTAATTGATAACACTACAATTAAAGTTGCTATTGAAGATGATGCTGATGAATATGAAGAAATATATGATAACGAAAATGAAAATGAGTTAAATATAAATGTAGATGATTTAGATGATAATTATTTAGAAACGTCAACAAATAATGGTTGACAGTTAAAATATTTTATGTTATATTAACTTTGAAATTTGAAAGGAGTAATTATGGCAGTAAAATTAAGACTAAAAAGAATGGGTGGAAAACAAAAACCATTTTATCGTATAGTTGCGGCTGATAGTCGTAGCCCTAGAGATGGACGTTTTATCGAAACAGTAGGAACTTATAATCCAATTAAAGGAAAAGAAGTAGTTACTATTGATGAAGAAAAAGCATTACGTTGGCTTAATAATGGGGCAATACCTACTGAAACAGTAAGAAATATATTTTCTATGCAAGGCATTATGAAAAAATATGCAGATAGTAAAGTTAAAACTTCAAAGAAAAATGTAAAGAAGGATTAATTATGGACATAAAAGAATATACTTCATTTTTAGTTAAAAGTATTACAAATAATCCAGATATGGTTAAAGTTGAAATATTTGAAAGTGAAGGGGAAGATCCAATTATTGAAATTATAGTTCATCACGATGATTATGGCACAGTAATAGGAAAAGGTGGCAAAATGGCTACTTCTTTAAAAACTATAATACAAGCTTATGCATTTTTAAATAATATGCCTAAAGTAAAAATCAATATTGATTCATTTTAAAAAAAATACTTTAAAAAAAGTATTTTTTATTTGTGATGTTTTTCATTAAATAATTGAAAGGCTTCATTTAATTCACTATAATTAAGCTCCTCTAAAAAAAATTCATCACCATCTGCGGCTTTATATATTTTAAAATCATCAGGATTTTCCTCGTTTCCATAGTAATAATATGTATTAGTTTTACCTTTAATATTTTCGATTTCAAAATACTCTTTACCATTAATATTTATAACATTTAATTCAACCATTTTAACTCCTTATCTATTATAATTTAAACTTTCATATGTTAAAACATAATCAAGTTTTTCACTAAATGATGAACTAGTACTTAATGAATCCATATAATTTGATGGAATAAGTGATGATAAACAAATTACTGCTTCTTCATTTGTATAGCCTTGTGATATAAGTACTTCATATAATGAATTTAAACTTTCTGTAGTTATTTCTTGGTAATCCGGATTAACACTTCCATATAATTTATTATGGTCATTTATTGCTACATAAGTTTTACCATGTTCAACATCATTTTTTATATAACAATGTTCAGAAGTTAAAACATCATAAGTATTATGCGATATTTTATCTATGTTTATTGCATATTTTACACTAACAGCACTAATTGCACTCATTGCCGCTAAAACACTTGCAATAGCGACTTTTTTCATCGTTTTTCTTCTTTGAATAGTTTTTTGAATTTTTTCTCTTCTTGCTTCAGTAGTTCTATCTAAATGGTGTATTTCAACAACTTCAGTACTACTTTCATATTTTCCTAGGGTATTTAATGAATATTTTCTAACAATTTCATCAAGTTCATCTTTACGGATTTGTGTTTTACCAACATAACCTTTTTTTACTTGCTCATTATGTAAATTTACAATATCCGTAAATACATCATTAACATCTTCTTTTGGAATAACTGAAGTAATTTTTTGTACATCATTAACATTTTCAATTTTACCATCTTTAATATGCAAAGTTTGATTTTTATTAACTACTCCAATACTTCCACGAGGAGCTACAAAACCATATAAAATTCCACTAAGTTCTTTTTTACTTAAAATTTCTCCAGTTTCTACATAATAGAATATTGTTTCCATATTTTCACCTACTATAAAAAGTATAGCATTATTATTCTATTAAATCAATTATAAAGTCTTTTTGCTTTTTATAAATTCTTTTAATATTTTAGTTAATGCTCTTTTTTCAATACGCGATACGTAGCTTCTTGAAATATTTAGTTCTTTAGCAATTTCTTTTTGGGTTTTTTCCTTTTCATTATTTAAACCATATCTTTTAATAATAATCTCTTTTTCTCTAGAATTTAATTTTAGTAAATATTTTTTTAAAAGATTAATATTATCTTTTTTAGTTAAATAGTCAATAATATCAATTTCTTTATCTTGAATTACGTCAATTAAACTAACTTCATTTCCTTCTTTATCATATCCAATTGAATCTGATAAGTATACATCATTATTACTTTTTTTATTTCCCCGAAAATACATTAAAATCTCATTTTGAATACATCTAGCAGCATATGTAGTAATTTTAGTTTTTTTATTATCTTTATAAGTATCAATCCCTTTAATTAAACCTATTGTTCCAATAGAAATTAAATCATCTGTCATATTTTCTTTTGTATCAAATTTTTTTACAATATGAGCAACAAGTCTTAAGTTATGTTCAATAAGTTTATTTCTTGCATCATTATTACCTTCGAGCATCAATTTAACATATTTTTCTTCATCTTCAGGACTTAAAGGTTCCAAAAAAACATTATTTGAATAACTTCCTGTAAAAAATAACATATCTTTAATGATATTTATAAGTTGTATTAACATTTTTCACTTCCTATAGTAAATTATATCGATAAATAAAAAACTATATGCTATAATTATTTTATGAAAAAAAAATTTACAATGATTGATGAAAAATTTATATGTGATAATTGTCATAATAATGTAGATATTTTAGGTTATACAGCAAGAGATCATTGCCCAAATTGTCTTTATAGTAAACATGTAGATATTTTTCCAGGCGATAGAGAAAATGAATGTAAAGGATTATTAAAACCTATTGGGATAGAAAAATTTAAAGATACTTATAAAATAATTTATAAGTGTCAAAAATGTGGAGAAATAAAGAAAAATATTATGGCAAAAGATGATAATTTTGAGTTAATAATTGAACTTTCTAAAAATAATTAGAAATAAAAAATTATTCTTTTTTTTTTACAAAATTTATATTATTATAATATCAAGAGGTGTATATATGAATAGGGTAGAAATAAAAAAATTTGCGAAAGAAAAAATTAAGGGACGTTTATGGGAATTTTGGAAAATACTTTTAGTAGCATTTGCAGCAACACTAGGTCTTGGATTTATTTTTGGATTATTTTTTCTTAATTCTAAAACTGATTTTATTGGATATTTGTTAGATATTTTATTATTACCATTAGGTATTGGAATAGTAAGCTTTTTAATTAGTTTTATTAACAATGAAAACTTTACTATAAATGATTTATTTAATCATTATAAAAATTTTTTGAAGGTTACTGGCACACTTTTACTTGAGAGTATTATTGTTTGCTTAGGTTTCATATTATTAATTGTTCCTGGTATTTATCTTGCTTTTTCTTATTTGTTAGTTCCATATTTACTTGCTCAAAGAGATGATTTAAGTATTACTGATACTTTACGTTTAAGCAGAAAAATGATGAATGGTCATAAAATTGATGCATTTGTATTAGGTTTAAGCTTTATAGGATGGGCAATTTTAGGAACATTTACATTAGGATTATTATATATATGGCTTTATCCTTATATGATGACTACTTATACTAAATTTTGTTTAGATATAATTGAAAATTATAAAGAAGACTAAAAAAAGTCTTTTTTTTAAAGCATTTTTTTAATTTCTTTAACAAAAATTGAAGGATTTTCTTTGGGTACCATTAAAAAAGTTTTATATTTGCATCTTGTTAGAGCTACAAAGAAAACTCTTCTTTCTTCAGCATAAGGGAAGTTATCTACTTTACTACTTACATACGAAAGAATTTTATGATTTTCAATTTTATTTTGAATACCTAAAGTTTTATTTGATACATTTAACACTATTACATAATCAGCTTCTAGTCCTTTTGCACTATGAATAGTTAAATACTTAAATTTTTTATCCTTATAAATTAATTCATCTTTATTTAATAAATAATCTTTATCAATATATTCATAAATATCTTTTTGATTTCTACCAAGTATTAATAAATCTTTATCATAAAGTTTTTCTATTAATTTTTTAAATTTAATTTTAGGTTTTAAATAATAAATTATTTCAATTGGATTTTTTTTATTAAAATTTCCATGCATATTTTTATCAAGTTGATAAGGATTTTTATTAATAAAACTAGCGGTTATATCAATAAGTTCTTGACTAAATCGATATGTATTTACAAGTTTTAATGTTTTAATATTACTAATATAATTATTTAAATTTAAAAAAATGAATAAATCACAACCTGAAAAATGATAAATACTTTGAGCATCATCTCCAACTGCTGTAAGAATAGCATTAGTATTATCTATTATTGTTTTTACTAGATTAAATCTAATAAGTGAAGTATCTTGAAATTCATCAATTATAATGTGTTTAAATTCTTTATATTTATAATTTTTTTTTAATAATGTAGTAGCATAAATGATTAAATCATCAAAATCAAGTGAATTAGTACTATTTTTTTCTTCTTCATATATATAAAATATATCTAAAATTATTTTAATCAAATATTTATCATGATACTCAGTGATTATATTTTTTAAATCATTTATATTATGATTATTTGTTTTGTATAAATTAATAAAAGTTTTAATTAATTTTTTAAGTGAAATATATTCATTTTTATTTTTATTAAGACTAATAATATTTAAATATCTACATAATTTTTCTTTATCTTTAATAGTTTCTAAATATTCATCAATTATATAATCTAAAAGATTATCATCACAAATTTGATATTCAATATTATTATATTTTAAAATATCAATTGCTAAACAATGAAAAGTTGTAATAAATAAATTATTTCCTAGTTTCTTTTTTAAGTCATCAACACTTTTATTTGTAAATGAGATAAGAAGTATTTCACTTTCACTAACATCGTTATCTAATAAATTTAGGACTTTTTGCGAAATAGTTGTACTTTTTCCACTGCCAGGTCCCGCAATTACTAGGGTATGACTTTTTTCATTTACTACTTTTAATTGGTATTCATCTAAGTTTGTTGACATAAGGTTCCTTTCCTCATATCATGCATAAAATTAATATACCAAATTTACATTTTTATGTAAATAAACAATTGATAACTTTATTAAAAAATAAATTAATAGTATACTAAAATAGTGGTGTAAAGATGAATAAAATAAAAAAAGTAGTAGGTGTAGCTTTTATTGAAAATGGAAAATTATTAATTGTAAAAAGCGTAAGAAGTAGTAAAAGTAATATATGGACTTTAATAGGCGGTGGAGTTGAAAGTGGTGAAACAGAAGTAGAAGCTGCTATTAGGGAAGTAAAAGAAGAGTTTCATAATGGTTTTGAAATATATGAAGAAGATTTAAAACCAGTATTTTGTTTTAAAGAATGTGCCGCTAGTGATCCAGAACTTGATATAATAATGACAATATTTTTATGTAATAAAAAAATTGACCAAGCATTATTTAGAAATGAAGAAATACTAGAATATCATTTTTATAAATTAGGGGAAGTTAAATATAATTTATCATCAGCAATTAGAGATCATTTTTTGCCTTTTGCTATTTCTGAAGGACTTTTATATTAAAAAAATAAAAAATAATATTTTTTTACTTGCAAGAGTTCATTTTATATAGTATAATCAATATTGTCAAACGAAAAAGGCATAATGGGCGATTAGCTCAGTTGGTTAGAGCATCTGCCTTACAAGCAGGGGGTCATAGGTTCGAGTCCTATATCGCCCACCATTTTTGCCGACATAGCGTAACTGGTAGCGCAACTGACTTGTAATCAGTAGGTTGGGGGTTCGACTCCCTCTGTCGGCACCATAAAAAAATTAATGACTTGTAATAAAAGTCATTTTTTTGTTTTTTATATAAAGAATATTTTGTATAATAATATATAGGAAGGTAATTTAAAATGAATAAAAAAATAACAATAGGTATATTTAATGATTCTTTTTTTCCAATGGCAGATGGTGTTACAATGGTTGTTGATAATTATGCAATAAGGCTTACAAAATACGCTAATGTTATTGTATTTGTCCCTGAATACAGCAATAAAAAATTTAATGATAAAACCCTTTCATACAAAGTAGTACGTTGTAATTCTTTAAAAGTGCCATTTTTAGATTATTCTCTTGCAATTCCTAAATATGATAAACATTTTTCTAAAATATTAGATCAATATAAACTTGATATTGTTCATGTTCATTCACCATTTACAATTGGAAAAGCAGGTTTAGATTATGCAAAAAAGCATGATATACCATGTGTTGCAACAATGCATAGTCAATTTAAATTAGATTTTTTAAGGGCAGTAAAATCAGAAAAAATAGCAACAATTTTAACTAATAGATTAATAAAATTATTTAATGAATGTGATGAGTGTTGGGCAGTAAATAGTGAGGTAGCAAGAATATATTATGAAGATTATCATTATAAACAAATGCCAAAAGTTATGAATAATGCTACAGAAATGCTTCCTGTTAATGATAAAAAAATTGCAGAAGATTATATTAATAAAAAGTATAATATTGAACCGAATGAAAAAGTTTTCTTGTTTGTTGGTAGAATTAATAAATTAAAAAATATATTTTTTATTGTAGATTCACTTAAAATATTAAAAGAAAAACATCCAAATTTTAATTTTAAAATGCTTTTCGTAGGCTCTGGTCAAGATGAAAAAAAATTAAAAAAATATATAAATGAAAATAATCTTCAAAAAAGTATAATTATGTGTGGTAAAATTACAGACAGAAAAATTTTAGCTTATTATTACCATCGAGCAGATTTGTTTTTATTTCCATCAGTATATGATGCATCATCAATAGTTCAAATAGAGGCAGCATCTCAAAAAACACCAACAATTTTTATTGAAAATACTGCTACAAGTGCAACTGTAACTAATAATATTAATGGTTTTATATCAGCTCCTACAAAAGAGGATTTTTCTTCTAAAATATATGAAGTAATTAATGATAAAAAATTATATAATAAAGTTAAAGAAAATGCCTATAAAGATTTATATAAAACGTGGGATGATACTATAGAAAAAGTATATAATTCTTATATACAAATTATAAAAAATAAAAAAAAGTGACAAATTTATTAAAAAAGTGCAAAAAAAGTGTTCACAAAACATATTTTTTGTGATAAAATCAATTATGTCTTTCGAGAAAGAATATTTTCTTAGTGACTGGAAGGATAGCGAAGTGGCCAAACGCGGCAGACTGTAAATCTGTTCCTTCGGGTTCGATGGTTCAAATCCATCTCCTTCCACCATTTCATTGCCTCGTAGCCAAGTGGCAAGGCATCAGACTTTGACTCTGACATTCCGATGGTTCGAATCCATCCGAGGCAGCCATTTCAATTACGTCCTGTTAGCTCAGTCGGTAGAGCATTTGACTTTTAATCAAAGGGTCTGGAGTTCGAATCTCCAACAGGACACCAAATTAGTTTATTACCTTCGATAATGAAGGTTTTTTAATGCTTAAAAGCCAAATTTCTCTTTTTTTTTGTAGTAACTTATTGTATAATTTTTATAAGGAGAATATTATGAAACAAACTAAAGTTATTTTTATGGGTACGCCTAATTTTTCAGTTCCAATCTTAGAATATTTAGTAGAAAATACAAACGTTGTTCTAGTAGTTACAAAACCAGATACTTTTGAAGGAAGAAAAAAAGAATTAACTTATTCTCCAATTAAAGAAGTAGCTTTAAAAAATAATATTGATGTTATAACACCAAATAAAATAATTGATGCGTTTGAAATAATTAGTGAAATAAATCCTGATATAATAATAACTTGTGCTTATGGTAAAATAGTGCCAGAAAGTATCTTAAATATTCCAAAACTTGGCTCAATTAATGTTCATGCTTCAATTCTTCCTCAATATCGTGGAGCATCTCCAATACAAAGTGCTATTCTTAATGGTGATAAAAAAACTGGAATAACTATAATGTACATGGATAAAGGTATGGATACAGGAGATATTATTTCTTATGAAGAAATTAACATAGATATTGATGATAATTATCAAACTTTAAGTAGTAAATTATCATTATTAGGAACAAATTTACTTGCTAAAACTTTACCAGATATTATTAATCATAAAAATAATAGAATTAAACAAGATGATAGTAAGGCTACTTATACAAGATTAATTACAAGAGAAGATGAAAAAATAAATTTTTCTCAAAATGGAAAAGATATAATTAATCAAATTAGAACTTTTTCGCCAAATCCAGGAGCATACTTTAAATTAAATGATAAGGAAATAAAAATAATTAAGGCATCTTTTATAGCACAAAAAATAGCAAAATCTAATGAAGTAGTCTTAACAAAAAATACTTTTGGAATAACTTGTAATGATGGAATAATTAATTTAGAAATAGTAAAACCATTTGGTAAAAATGAAATGAACATAAAAGCATTTTTAAATGGAATAGATAAAGGGAAAAAATATGTTGTTGATTAATAAATTAAAAGAAAAAGATTCTGATAATGCACTAGTTAAATTGTGGGAAAATAAAAGAACCCATGCATTAATTTGTTTAGTATTATGGATAATATTTTTATTATTGGTTGCTTTGCTAATTTCTTTTTCATCAGAAGATGTTCAAAATAATAGTGTTACTAATGAAAGTGCCAATGATGTTATAACAATTTCTGATATGAAAGACAAATTGTTAAATTATAATTTTGAATATAAGTATAGTATATTAGTAAACGGTGAAAAAATTATTTATACAGGAAAATATCAAAATAATGAAAATAACGGATATAAAGAAGATAGTTTAGGCTTAACAAAATATTTAATAAATAGTGAAGGAATATATCAAATAAATTTTGATGAAAAAATTGAAATCGTAAATTTATTTGACAAAATTAATCAAAATTATTTATCAATTGAGTATATATTTAATATTATTAATGGTATTGAGCCGACAATAAATGAAGAAACAAATGAATTATATTATAATTTAGAAAATGAAAAAATAATTATAACAACCAATGAAAATAATATTAAATCAATTAATATTAAAAGTAATAATAATGATTATTTATTAGAGTTTTATAATATTTTATGAGGTGTTTATGAAAAAATTTATGCTACTATTTGTTAATTTACTTACAACTATAAGAATAATTGGCGTATTTATGATTGTTCCAGTATTTTTAAAATATGGTGGAATATATGCTGCATTAATTTCAATTGCATGTTATTTAACAGATAGTATTGATGGCTTTTTAGCAAGAAAATATCATGTTTCAACGTTTTTTGGTAGTTTTTTTGATGGCGTAGCAGATAAACTATTTTCATGTAGTAATTTAATAATATTATTTTCAGTAACAAAGTATTCATTAATAGCAATATTTTTTGAATTATTAATTGTTTTAATTCAAATTGTAAAATTTGAAAAAAATATAAATATCCAATCCTCTAAAATAGGTAAAATTAAAACAATAGTAATGAGTATAACAGTAATAATTATATATATAGTTACTGATATTAATAAACTTTCATTTTTAGGAAATAATATTATTGATTTTATA
Source organism: bacterium (assembly GCA_029100545.1). GTDB lineage: Bacteria > Bacillota_I > Bacilli_A > RF39 > UBA660 > UBA6448. The sequence goes on from JAQXPH010000011.1 coordinate 26,963, forward strand.
AATAATATTAATTCAAATATACTTTATGGTATTATTTTTATACCACTATATATTTTTGAAGTTTTATCTCTTTATTCTTATTTAAAATTTTTAAAAACATACGACTCTAAAAAAGATGTAAAAGTGCCTAATATAAATATAAATTTAAAACCAAAAACAACACTTAAAAATAAATTTGATAATTTTTGTACAATTTGGTTAGATAATGAATTCTATGAAAAATATAAAGATTCACAAGGACTAAAAGCAATACGTAAAGAAATAAAAAATAATAAACGAGAAATAAGTAAATAAATACTTATTTTTTTTAAAGTATGATATAATTTTAATATGACAAATATTTTTGGAATAACAAAAGAAGATTTAGAATTGATTTTAGTTAATGATGGCAAAAAAAAGTTTATGGCTACTCAAATTTTTGAGTGGATTTATAATAAACATGAATATAATGTAGACAATTTTTCTAATATAAATAATGATAATAAAAAATATTTAAAAGAAAAATTTGATTTTGATTTTATAACGTTAGAAAAGGTTGAAGAAGACATTGATGTAAAGAAATTTTTATTTAGATTAAAAGATAATCAAAAAATAGAGTCGGTTATAATGATACATAATTACGGAATTAGTATATGTGTTTCGAGTCAAGTTGGCTGTAATATGGGTTGTAAGTTTTGTGAAAGTGGAAGACTTAAAAAAGTACGAAATCTTGAAACTTATGAAATTGTAGAACAACTTATTTTAGCAAGTAATTATATTAATAAAAAGATTGATAGTTGCGTTATAATGGGCATTGGAGAGCCATTTGACAATTATGATAATATTATAAATTTTATTAAACTAATAAATGATCCTAAGGCCTTAAATATTGGGGCTAGACATATAACTGTTTCAACATGTGGTGTAGTACCAAAAATAATAGAATTTGCATCACTTCCTTTTCAAGTAAATTTAGCTATTTCACTTCATGCGCCAAATGATACAATTAGAAATAAAATAATGCCTATTTCAAAAGCATATAGTATAGATGAACTTATGAATGCACTTGATTATTATTATAAAAAAACTAATCGAAGAGTTACTATTGAGTATGTATTACTTAAAGATATAAATGATTCTAAAGACTGTGCTATAGAACTTGCAAATTTACTTAAAGGAAAAAATGTATATGTTAATTTAATCGGATACAATGAAACAAATAATATATCATTTAAAGCAAGTAGCAAAGAAAATATTGATTTGTTTTATGATACATTAAAAAAATGCGGAATTAATGTAACTGTACGAAGAAAATTTGGAAATAAAATATCTGCAGCATGTGGACAACTCCGTAGTAAAGAAGTATAGTATTAATATAAAAATAATGATATAATTACAAAGAAGATAGGTGATAATGTGAAAACATTTTATTTAACTGATGCAGGAAGAGTTCGAAGCCATAATGAAGATAGTGTAACAATTTTAAAAAACAAAAGTAATGAATATTTATTAATGGTAGCGGATGGAATGGGTGGTCATAGAAAAGGTGAAGTGGCCTCTGCAATAGCAATAACTCACTTAGGAAAAAGATTTATGGATATTGCTAGTATTGGTACAAAACTTGATGCAGTAAATTGGCTTAATGATAATGTTAATGAAATAAATAAAAATATATTAGATTACGCAAATGAGCATGAAGATTCAGTTGGTATGGGTTCAACTTTAGTAGTAGCAATTCAAACAAAAGATTATTTAATATTTGGTAATATTGGTGATTCTTCAGGATATGTTATGAAAAATCATAAAATTCATAAAGTTACAAAAGACCATACTTTAGTAAATTTACTTGTTGAAGCAGGAAATTTAACTGAAGAAGAAGCAAAATATCATCCAAAGAAAAATGTTTTAATGAGAGCTCTTGGAGCTACAGAAAAAATTGAAATTGATATATTTGATGTAGATATGAATAATGAAGGAATATTACTTTGTTCAGATGGTTTAACAACAATGCTTGCGGACGATCAAATAGAAAAAGTCTTAAATGATGATGAATTAACTGCTGAAGAAAAAGTTACTAAATTAATTCAAAAATGTAATGCAAGAGGTGGTTTTGATAATATATCAATCGCCTATTTAGAAAGAAAGGAGGTTAATGATTAGTGATTGCAAAAGGTCAAAAAATTTCTGACCGTTATCAAATTATAAAATCAATTGGTGAAGGTGGTATGGCAAATGTTTTTCTTGCTTATGATACCATTTTAGAAAGAAATGTTGCAGTTAAAGTTTTAAGAGGAGATCTTGCAAATGATGAAAAATTTGTTCGAAGATTTCAAAGAGAAGCTTTACAAGCCTCAAGTTTATCCCATCCAAACATAGTAGAAGTTTATGATGTTGGTGAAGATAATGGCGAATATTATATTGTAATGGAATATGTTGAAGGAAAACATTTGAAAAATTTATTAAAAAAACGTGGGAAACTTACTATTCCAGAGGTAATTGATATAATGCTTCAAGTGACAAGTGGTCTTTCTATAGCCCACGATAGTTATATTATTCACAGGGATATAAAACCACAAAATATTATGATACTTGATAATGGTCTTGTAAAACTTACTGATTTTGGTATAGCTCTTGCGATGAATTCAACTCAACTTACGCAAACTAATTCAGTAATGGGTTCTGTTCATTATTTACCTCCAGAACAAGCAAGTGGTAAAGGTGCTACATTACAAAGCGATATATATTCACTTGGAATATTAATGTATGAACTATTAACAGGTAAACTTCCTTTCAGAGGAGAAAATGCTGTTGAAATAGCTTTAAAGCATTTAAAAGAAACAATACCAAGTATTCGAAAAGAAATACCTGATATACCTCAATCAATTGAAAATATAATTTTAAAAGCGACTGCTAAAAATCCTAAAAATAGATATGCAGATGCAAGAGAAATGCATGAAGATTTAAAAACCTGCTTAGATGAATCAAGAAAAAATGAAATAAAAATAAGTTATAAATATCCAGAAGTTGATCTTGATGATGGAAAAATGTTAAAAATTAAAAATGAAAAAGAAAATCTTACAAAGAAGGAAAGTGATGAGATTATAGCAAAGAAAATAACTAAAAATGATTTACATGGTCAAAATAAAACTTTAGTAATATTAATATCAATTTTTACAGGTATTGTTGTATTAATTACTACTATTGTTGTACTACTACCAAAAATTACTAATTCAGCCCAAATAACTATACCAGATGTTACAAATATGACAGTAGTAAAGGCAATTGAAACCTTACAAGAAGAAGGATTTACAGTTTCTTCTGAACAAATTGAAAAATCTTCGACAGTTGTTGAAGAAGGAAAAATAATATCAACATCTCCAGCTGGTGGTACAAAACACAAGAAAGGATACGAAGTAACACTTTATGTTTCAACAGGTAATAAATCAATAGAGGTAGAGGATTATACCGGAAAAAATTATCTTGAGGTAAAAGGTAAACTTGAGGCTTATGGAATTAATGTATTTATTGAAGAAAAAGAAATTGAAGCAGATGCTGATGATAGCTATGAAAAAGACATTATTATGGATCAATCAATAAAGAAAGGTGAAAGTCTATCAAAAGGTGATAATATAACATTATATATACCTGATATAAAAAATGTTTATCCAGATTTTACGGACGGAACATATATTGTATCTGATATAATTGCTTTTGCTAAAGAATATAAAATATCTGTAAAATTTATTGATTCTGAAGGAAAAACTATTTCAATTAATAGTGAAAATGCTTATGAATATGATGATTATCAAATATTAAATCAAAATAGAAAAGCTGGTTCTGTAGTTACAAGTGGTGTTTCTATAATAATTAAACTTGATACATCTTCAACTGGTAGTGAAAATACATGTGAGGAAGGCGGTTTATGCTAGAGGGCCAAATAATCAATATAAATTCTAATAGATATAAAGTATTATGTAATGATAAAGAATTTATATGTTCAGCAAGGGGTAAATTTAGAAATGATAAAGTTACCCCAATGGTTGGTGATTATGTACTGATAGATAAACAAAATAATCAAATTATAAAAATTTTACCAAGAAAAAATTTCTTATTAAGGCCAAATGTAGCAAACGTAGATATTGCCTTAATAATAACAAGTGTAAAAAAGCCAAATTTAGATTTATATTTATTAGATAAATTACTTACATTAGTAACATTTAATAAAATAAAACCTATAATATGTTTTACAAAAATAGATTTATTAAACGATGAACAGTTAATTAATTTTAAAAAAATAAGAAATTATTATGAAAAAATATATGATGTAATTGATAATAATCAAATAGAAATATTCAAGCAAAAAGTTCAAAATAAAATAGTAGTTTTATGTGGACAAACGGGTTCAGGTAAATCTACATTTATTAATAAAATTGATCCTAGTTTAAATTTAAAAACAAATGAAATATCATCTTCACTGGGAAGAGGTATTCATACAACAAGAATGACAACGCTTTATAAAGAAGATAGTTTTTATATATGTGATACACCTGGATTTAGTAGTTTAGATTTAGTTAATATTGAACTAGAGGATTTAAAAAAATCATTTTTAGAATTTAATAACTATAATTGTAAATTTAAAGATTGTAATCATATAAATACATTTGGTTGTCAAATAGAAAATAATGATAATATATTAAAAAGTAGATATGAAAATTACACTCTATTTTTAAAGGAGATAAATGAAAATCGCAGTAAGTTATTTAAGTAGTAATAATTATTTGGATTGTATAAAAAAAATAAATGAATCTAATGCTGATTTTATTCATGTTGATTTATGTGATGGAAAATATGTAAATACTAAAAACTTTGAAATAAAAGATACAATTAAGTTACTTAAAAATTCTCAAAAACCACTTAATATTCATTTAATGGTAGCAAATCCTAAAAAAATAATTAAATATTTTAAAAATTTAAATGTTGAATCAATTACAATTCATAATTTAAGTAATTCAAAAAAAATATTAAATTATATAAAGAAGAAAGGATATAAATGTGGTATTGCATTAAATCCAAATGAAAATATTGATTTAATAAAAGATTATTTAAATTTAATTGATGAATTACTTATAATGAGTGTAGTACCTGGAAAAGGTGGTCAAAGTTTTATTAATAATACATTAGAAAAAATTGATAATATTAATAGTATTAAAAATAGTTATCATTTTATTACTGCTATAGATGGTGGAATAAATAATGAAACAATTAAATTATTGAAAGACAAAAATATTGATTTAGTTATAAGTGGATCATACATAACTAATTCAAAAGATTATAATGAAACTATTAATAAGTTAAAAAAAATATAAGATTTTCTTTTTCTTATATTTTTTTTTATAATTTACGATATAAACCTATAGCAATTCCAAGTATTTTACAATCTGGTAGTATAATAGGAGCCATTGTATCATTTTCAGGCTGTAATCTTATATAACCAGTTTCTTTATAAAATCTTTTTAAAGTTACTTCATTTTCATTAGTCATGGCTACAACAATTTGTCCATTATGAGCGGTATTTGCTCTTTTTAAAATAACATAGTCATTATCATATATTCCTGCATTTATCATACTTTCTCCGGATACATGTAAAGTAAAAACTTCTTCATTTTTAGGAACTAGGCTTGCTGGTAAATCAAAAAATTCATTAGGTGTTTCAATTGCTGTTATTGGAGAACCTGCTGTTACTTTACCAAGAAGTGGTACTTTAATAACATCTTCATTTTTTTCTAAATATTCATTATCAACAAGTAAAGATATAGTTCTAAACTTATTATTTGTTGTTTCAATATAACCATTTTTTTCAAGATTTTTTATATGTACAAATACAGTAGCTGGACTTGATAAATTTACTCCTTGACATATTTCTCTTATAGTAGGAGAATAGCCATATTTTGCAGTATATTTTTTTATATATTCTAATATATCTTTTTGTCTTTTAGTTAAATTTTCCATTAAATAATCCTTTCCTAAGATAATTAAATTTTACAATAATTTTTGTAAAATGTCAAACAAATGTTTTTATTTTAATTGACACGAACAAATATTTGCTTTATGATGTTATTGAAAGAAGTGATTAATATGTTAAAAAAATTGTTTAAAGATTATGGTTTAATTTTATTATTTTATTTATTTTTAATTTTTTGTATTTTAATATTAAATGCTAGGTTTTCTTATTTAAATGTTAATTAGAAAAAAATTGTTTGGCAATAATTGAGTTTATTTTAATTTATATTTATGTTAAACTAATAATAGGAAGTGAAATTATGGCAGTAAAAAATAATGATGTAGTAAATAATATAAAAATGCTTGCAATTGATATGATAAATGATGCAAGTGAAGGACATCCAGGCGTTGTAATGAGTAGTGCACCAATTATTTATGCACTTTATAATAATATATTAAATGTTATACCAAATAATCCAAATTGGATAAATCGTGATAGATTTGTTCTTTCATGTGGGCATGCATCAGCACTTTTATATTCAATGCTATATTTCGCTGGGTTTGATTATTCGATTGAAGATTTAAAAAGGTATCGTGATGTTGATTCTTATGCTCCAGGTCATCCTGAATTAAATATTTTAATGGGAGTAGAGTGTTCTACTGGTCTTTTAGGCCAAGGAATAGCTAATGCGGTAGGTATGGCTCTTGCAGAGCGTTATTATGAAAATATTGCTAAAAATATAGATAATAAATTAAATTTAATAGATTATTATACTTATGTATTATGTTCTGATGGTGATCTTGAAGAAGGAATAAGTTATGAAGCATTATCTTTTGCAAGTAAACAAAAATTAAATAAACTAATTGTAATATATGATGCCAATAAAATATCAATTGATGGAAGTATTCAAAAAACATTTACTGAAGATATTGAAACTCGATTTGATGCCCTTGATTTTAATATTATTAATGTAAAAAATGGTAATAATGTTTCAAGTATAACAGATGCACTAAAAGAAGCTAAAAAAAGTGATATGCCTAGTTTAATAATAGTAAATACAATTTTGGGAGATGGACTTGAAAATGCTGGAACAAATAAAGTTCACTCAGGTGTAGTAGATAAAGAAGAAGTCTTGATATTAAAACAAAAATATAATATTTCTTTAGAACCATTTAATTATGATGATAATATAAGAAAATTTGTAAATGGTAATATTTTAGAAAGAGTTAATAAAAAATATAGTAAATGGCAAATTGAATATGATAAAGCTTTAGCTACAAAAAATAGTACTATTATAAATATGATTAATTTAATTGGAAAAGGTGATTTTTTAATAGATTTTGATTCAACAAATTATCAAATAAATGATAAATATTCTGAAGAAGGTAGAATATCAAATGAAAAAGTAATTAATTTTATTGCTCCGAAAACTAAATTTTTCGTTGGTGGTAGTGCTGATTTATTTAGATCTACTAGAACTATTATTGAAAAAGATAGTTTAATGACTGATGAAGATCCTTTAGGAAGAAATATAGAGTTTGGGGTAAGAGAAGGTGCCATGGGCGGTATATTAAATGGCCTTGCTATTTCAGGGCTTAGATGCTTTGGCTCAACATTTTTAGCTTTTGCAGACTATCTAAAAGCCTCAATGAGAATGAGTGCAATGATGAATTTGCCAGTAACTTATATTTTTACTCATGATAGTGTAAGAGTTGGTGGCGATGGTCCTACTCATGAACCAATTGAACAACTATCAATGCTTAGAACTATTCCAAATATGATAACTTTTAGACCTGCTGATATTAATGAAATAATAGGTTGTTGGGAATATATTTTAAAAAATAAAAAAACTGTAAGTCTAGTTTTAAATAAAGAAAATACAAAAATATTAAAACATACTAATGGTAAATATGTTAAATATGGAGCGTATATTGTAAGAAAAGAAAAATATCATTTAGATGCTACAATAATTGCTACGGGTTATGAAGTAACAACAGCACTTAAAATAGCAGATGAATTATTTAATGAAGGAATAGATTTAAGAGTAGTTTCTATGCCTTCAATAGAATTATTTTTACTTCAAAATCCAGTGTATGAAGAAAAATTATTGCCAAAAGATGTATTAACTTTTACTTTAGAAGCAGGTTCAACACTTTTATGGAATAGATTTGCAAGTAATCCAAAATGTGCTTTAGGTATTGATACTTTTGGTGTTTCAGGCAAAAAAGAAGACGTTTTAAAATTTGTTGGCTTTGATTATAATGTATTAATAATGAAAATAAAAAATATGTTAGGAAAGTAGTTTTTTCGACATATTTTTTTAATATTAAATGATATCATCTTTTTGAAATGAGGGATGATATGAGAAAATATTATGTATTTAATGTTAATAAAGAAATGAGTATACTTGCTAAAGATTCACCATATATGCTTTATAAAAGTTTTGAAACTATTTATAATTCAAATAAAAAAGAAATAAATATTGCTCAAAATTTATATGAACAACTTGCAATGAGATTAAATCAAAATGTTATTAATCAAAAAATATATGCAGAATATAAAGATAATGATTATTACTATTTAGTTAATAATTCTCATAATTATTATAATAAATATAAAGGAGAAGAAGAAAAAGTAATAGTAAAAAATACTTATTTATATTGCACAAGTAATACAACTAATTTAAAATTATTAAAACCACTTACAAATTATAATTTTTTTGTTTGTGACTTTGAAAATAAAGACTATTTTTGGATAGATGAAATATATTCAAGGTAGACAAAAATTAATATATTTAGTAAAATTATTAAAGGAGGTAATATGTTAGAACAAATTATCTGGGGATTAATTGGACTTGTAGTAGGAATAATAATAGGTTTTTTAATAGCTCGTATTGTTACTAAAAAAACTTTAGAGAAAAATCCTCCAATTAATGAAAAAATGATTGAAGCTATGATGAGTAGTATGGGTAGAAAACCTAGTCAAAAACAAGTTAAACAAGTAATGAACCAAATGAATAGATATAAGTAATTTATATCTTTTTTTTAGTATAAAATTGTGATATTATTTTATTATAGATAATTAAGGGTTAGATATTATGATAGATAAAAAGAAAAAAATAAAATCGATTATTGCTATTATTATTTTGATTGTGATTGTATCAACAGCAACTTTTGCTTATTTTGGTGCTTTTTCAGCAAATTTAACAAATAATGTTTCTATAAATATTTCTTCAAGTGCTCCTGGAGATACAACTTTTACTACAAGTAGTGCAGTATTAGAGTTAAATGTTCCTTCAGAAAGTATGTTTGAAACAAATGCTAATGATAATGAGGCGGTTGCCTCAAATAGTGCTGTTTTAAATGTTAGTTTAATAGGTGCGCAGAGTAATGTTAGTACAATTTGTACATATGATATTGTTTTTGAATATGATACTTCATCAAATGTTTATGGCATCTCACCCACAACGAAAACAAGCGGTATAGATAAAGAGATTACTTTTAAAGTTTCAAGTCCAAGTGGAACAAACCATTTTCAAACAGAAAAAAATATAGATTATAATACTTCAAATGGGTGGACAGCAGCTACGAGTACCACTGGCGCAAAAATAACACTTGTAAGTGATGCAACTATTTCAATACAAAAAGGCTTAACAAAAACACAAAGTTATACAGTAACTGCAAGATATTATAATTTGAGTGCTTTTCAAGGACAACTTGCGGGAAAGTCTTTTATTGGTAAAATATATGTTTCTAATTATGATTGTTCGTCAAAAGAATTAATATTAGATTATGGTTATGAAACAATTCTTACTCAAAATGGAGGTAGAGAAGCAATAGAAGCAAAAGGTACACCTGACTTTTCAACGATTGCCACAACAAATGAAGGAATGTATGCATATACTGAAGGAAGTAATAAAACATATTACTTTAGAGGAGCAGTAGATAATAACTGGGTAAAATATGGTAAATTTAAAGAAGATTTTGTAGTTTATAGGGGATATTATTCAGAAACTACAGATACAAATACAGATGTATTTTTTGATGGTTCTAATGCTTACTATATAGATTATAATTCACTTTCAGAATGTAATGCAGGGGTAGATGAAAATCTTTACGGAAGTACATATAATTATAATTGTAATGCAATAACATTAGCAGAAACAGGAGATGATATGTACTGGCGAATAATAAGAATAGATGGAAGTAATCAAATAAGAATGATTTATTCAGGAAACACTCCTCCAAGTGAAAGCACAAGTGTAGTAATGACAGGAGCCAAAACAATGATGGGAATGAGTGCCTATAATCCAGAAAATGATCATGCAGAATATGTAGGATTTAAGTATACAAGTGGTTCACAAAGAGGAACAAGTACAGATAGCACAATAAGAACATATTTAAATAGTTGGTATGTAAAATATTTTCAAGATAATACAATATCTGAAAAAGTAAATACAACATTTTGTAATGATAGAAATACCTCAAGTACATGGGCATCAACTGGTTCGGATGTTTTTTATGCAGCGTATGAAAGACTTTATCCAACACCACCAGTACCAACATTTGATTGTAATACAAATGATTTATTTACCGAAAATTTAGGATTAATAACCGCAGATGAAATGGTACTGGCAGGAGCAAAATATGTAGAACTTAACGCTAATTTTTATTTAAATAATGAAATGGCATATTGGTCTGCTTCGCCTGCTGCATTTAGTGGTGATGTTTATATGAATATTTTGTATCCCATTTATGGTCTTTACATTAATCCTGTTAGTTTTGTTTTTGGTGGCGTTCGTGGCGTAGTAACACTTTCCTCTAATACCAAGTTATCAGGATCAGGAACATATGATGACGTTTATGTTGTTGTTGAATAAAAAGTCATATTTTTGACTTTTTTTGTTTACATTTTTTGACAATATAATATAATTATGCTATAATTTAAGCATTAATGGGGGAAATATGAGGGGTTTATTAATTAATAAATATAATAATTTAGTATATAATAATCAAAATATATTTAATTTAGAAATAAATAATTTAATTAATTATATTTTTAATAATAATTTAGAATATTTATTTTCTGATGACTTAGTATGTGAATATATATCTAATTTTTTAAAAAATAATAAAATATATAATAACATCTATAATTTACTTTCTTATGAAAATATAACAAAATATTTTAAATCTAATGAATTAATAGAAATAATATATTTATTAAATGATGAAGAAAAAATAAATATATTTAATTTAAATCATATAAAAAAACAATATTTTAATAATAATTATTTGATTTTTAGAAATCTTGATTTAAGATTTAACGATTTTAATAATTATGAAAAAATACTTTCTAATTTAGATGAAAAAGAAAAAATTATTATTTTAAGAGGAATAAGTAATGAAGACTACATAAGTTCTTATTTAAATAATTTTAAAATAGCAAATGAATTATATTTATTTATTATTGTATCAAAATTTAAAAAAGATGAAAATTTAATAAAGTTTGTAGACAATTTTAAAAGTAAAAATTATAAATCTCAAATAATATATTTAATAAAAGATGAAAAATATAAATTTAAATATTTTAATGAAATGAATAAATATCATCAAATAGAATTTTTAAAAACTCAAAGTGACGAAATTAAAATTAAATATATTGAAAGAGGTATTTATCCTAAAATATTAATTGCAAATTTAAAAAATTTAGATTTATTATTTTCATATTTTTTAAAATATAAAACTTATGAATCCCAAGTTATAATTCTTAAAAATGTATCAAATGATATTATAAAATTTGAATTATTTAAATTAATGAACTTAGAGGGTCATTATATGGATGTGCTTGTATATTTATTAAGAAGTGTTAAAGATAAAAATGTTAAAAAAAGTATTTCTTTATTACTTGATGATAAAGGAATTGAAAAAGTAATTAAAAGTAATGAAAATAAAGAAGAAATTTTAGATAATATTAATACATCAATAGATTATATTGTTGATCCTTCAATAACATTTGGAATAGAACTTGAATGTTCAACATTTTATAATGAAGCATATATTTCAATTGGTCAAATTTTATCTAAATGGATAATTAAAGAAGAAAGGACAGTTAATAATGGCCTTGAAATTACTTCACCTGTTCTTAGTTATACAGAAAAAGATTTAAAGGAACTAAAATATATATGTGATTTTTTATGTTCAAATAATTTTGAAGAAACACCTGATTGTGGTGGTCATATTCATATTGGTTTTGATTATTTTAAATCTGTTAATGAAATAAAAATGCTTTATTATTTATTTATTCATTGTGAAGAAATATTATATTTAATTTGTAATAAATGTAATAGTTTAATAAGACCAGGTGTAAAGATAAATGCACGAAAAATAAAAGAAACCATTGTATCACAATTTGGTAAATATATTGGCTTTAAAGTAGATAAAATTAATGATTTTGTAAATATTATAAGTAGCATTCAAACTGATAGATATTATTCAATAAATATTTTAAATGCTCTTTCTTTAAACAAAAATACAATTGAATTTAGAATGCCTAATGGTGAAATTAATTTTGAAGAACTTAAATTAAATATTATTTTATTTGCAAGACTTGTTAGTAAAGCTAAAGAACTTTCTCATATTTCTACAGATGATAGAAAATATAATGATATTTTACTTTTAAGTGAAGATATTTTAATTGAACATAAAAAAGATATTTTTCTTGATTTAATGTTTGATGAAGTTGATTTGAAAAATATTTTTTATGATAGATTTGAAAGTAATTATGAATTAAATAAAGAAAATTATTTACAAAGAGTAAAAAAATAAATTTTTTCTTAAAAATTATTTACTTTCCTTAAATAATGTTATATTATTTATTTAAGGTAGTGAAAATATGAATGATAATAAAAAGATTTTAACCTATTGTCCAAATTTTTATAAAATAATAAATTTTAAACCAATATCTTATGATGAACTAACAGATAAACTTATTCGTATGTATAAAGAATATATCTTTAGAGTTGATTTGAATAATGAATTAGATATTGAGAAAATAAAAAATCTTGATGAAGCATTATCAAAATATATTGATGATTATATATTTAGAAAAGAACTTAAAAAAGAGATTTTACTTGTTAAAGTAAAAAATGATTGTAAAGATATTTTAAAATTTTTTATAGACAAAATAATATCAATATTTAATAAATATAAAGAAAGTAGTACAAGAGTTATTTATATATCAAGATGGATATAATTAACTCTTTTTTTTATCCGATAACAATATAATTATAAACAATAATATAAATATTACATAATAAAAATTATTATAAAGGATGAGAGTTGAACTAAAATTATCATTAATAATAAATGAATTAATAATAGCAATAATTATTACAATAAGATAACTAATACTTTTTTTCTTTACAATATTAATTATTTTTTTAATAGATAGAACTATTATAAAAAATAAATCAAAATACCAAACTGATGAAACAATATTTTCTACATTTTCTACAAACGAGCCAATACTTATTTTTTTTAAAATCATATATTCTGGAAAACTATATATTTTAATTAAGTTTTGTCCTAAAACACCTATAGTAAAAAATAAAACTAATAATACAATAATATTTGGAAAAATGTATGAAATAATATATTCTTTAGAACTTATGTTTTCTTCATTATTTAAAAGTATTAAAGGACTAGTTGTTATAACTGAATATAAAAATATAGCCTGAATCATTTTTTTATTTTTAAAATTAAATAAAGGTAATATATTACTTATTTCTAAATACTTTATTAATGATAATAAAATAAAAATAATTATTAATAAACTTAAAAATGTTAATATAGGAGATAAATTTTTTAAAACTTCAGTTTTTTTATTACTTGCATAAATACATAGTAAAATAGTAGGTATAGTTATTATTATTTTTGGTGTTCTAGTTAGAAAAAAAGAACTAACAAAATTTGTAAGAATTATAAAAGCTATTTCAATAAAAACAATATATAATAATAATTCAAAAAATTTAGTTTTATTATTTAATTTAATTTTAGAAAAAATATAAATAAAAAATACTCCTATAAGAGTGCCTAGTAATCCCGCAATAATAGCATTTTGACCTACTAAAGCAAAAAGTTTTGAATAAACTATTCCTAATATTAATGATCTTGATAATAAATAAGAACTTGTTAAAAATTTTTTATTTGTCAACATTAAAAATCAGTCCTTTCTTATCAATTTGTACATTACTATTTATTTTAATATCATATAAATTAAAAATATTATATTTTTTACCTGTTTTTTGATAATATGTTTCATTAACTTTTAATAAGTCTATATCTTCTTTTTTTAACTCATCAATAAAATAAGTTAATTTTTTATTCAAATTATTACTAAAATCTATATTTAGTTTTTTATATACTTCCTCATCTATTAAATCAAAATTAGTGGTATTATTTTTTATTTCACCTAAAGCAGTAACATTTAAAATAATTTCATTATTTTTAATTTTAATATCAGTATTACTTTCATAAATATTTATTGTTAATAAGTCATTATCATAATAATTTGTTAATAATAAATTACAATCTTTTTGATTAATTAAATTAAAAAGTGCACTTTCTTCTTCAGTAAATATTTTTTGTAATTTATAGCCTTTAAATGCCGCTACTCCAGCTTGAATTATATTATCATCCTTTATTTTAAAAGTATTTAATAAAGCAGATAAATTATCATTTAAAAAATATTTTAATGTTGTTTCAAAATTTTGATCTATTGTAATATTATTTTGATATTTATTATTTTTAATCATTTGAAATAATTTTTTTCCAATATCAGGATCTTTTTCAGTAGTTTTATTAATTAAATCAATAGCTTTTGTATTTTGAGTTATACATAAGAAAAATTCATTTTTAACATCTGGATTTCTTAATATATAATCAAGTAATTCTTTAATATAATTATTAGCTATTTCTTTCGATATAACAATTATTTTTAAATGATAAAAATATGGCACATTATCTACTTTTAAAGATGCATTATCAAAAGCATTAGAAATATTTTTACCTTTAGCACTTATAATATTTGATTTTTCATTTTTTACAGCGCCACCTTCTTTTGTGGCTTTTAATACTTCATAAGAAACAAGAAAATTTTCATTTTCAATATCATAATCAACTGCAATAGAGGATATAAATGATAAATTATCTACTTCAATATAATCATAGCAACCTGTTAAAAGAGAGATTATACTAATTAAAATAAGTATTTTTTTCATATAGTTTTCTCCTTAATAATGTTATTTGAAAGCATTTTACTTCTTTTTTTATTTTTTAATTTTAATATACTTTCTTTTATATAAGTAAAATCGAAAGGCGTAACTGGAAATGAATACATTATACCAACACTTTCTGTACTATATAAATTAAGTAAAAATAATAAAAACATTAAAAGAAAACCGTATAAACCAAAAAAACTACTTCCTAAAAGAAAAGCAAATCGATAAACTCTTAAAGTATTTGTTATTTCAATTTCAGGAAAAACTAATGATGTTATAAATGTAAAAGATGTAACAATTATCATAATTGGGGTTATTAGACCAGCACTTACGGCTGATTCTCCTAAAACAAGGGCTCCTAAAATAGATATTGCTGAACCATATTTATTAGGAAAACGTAAATCACTTTCTCTTAATATTTCACATAAAAGAAGCATTATAGAGCATTCTATAACAGCAGGAAAGGGCACTCCAGTTCTTTGAATAGCAAAATTAAGGATAAGTTTAGTAGGAACTGCCTCTTGGTTAAAACTAATGATTGCAATATAAAAAGCAGGAACAATCATAGAAAGAAAAAAACATGAAAATCGAAGTATTTTAGTCATACTTATTGTAAAATCTTTAGTATAATAATCAGAAAAAGGATTCATGAAATCTATAAGAAAAGCAGGCAAAATAAGAGCAGTAGGACTTTCTTGAGCAATAATGACAACTTTACCACTACTTAATGATTTTGCACAACGATCTGGTCTTTCAGTAGCTATAATTGTTGGAAAAACATAGGTATTAGTTAAATATTTTTTTAAATCTTCACTATCATTAATCATGTCAATATCAACATTTTCAAGTTTACTTTTAATTTTTTGAACTAAATCCATTTTAGTTATACCTTCAATATACATAATAGCAATTTTACTTTTACTAAGTCTTCCTATATTTAGTTCGCATATTTTTAATTTATTTGTTTTAAGTCTTCTTTTAATTAGACCAATATTTGATTGATAATTTTCATTAAAAGCATTTTTAGGCCCTTTTAAAGCAATTTCTACTTCATTACTTGCAATACTTCGATCTAGATTTGCTTTTGTTTCAACAGCATATAATTTATTTTTATTAACAATAATAGTAAAACCATTATATAAATAATATTCTATTTCTTCAAAACTTTTTAATTTTATAAAATTTGAACCAGGTATTAAACTTTCTAAATTATCAGTATTATTTAAATTAGTTAATTTTTTTAAAATATATTCATTTATTTTATCTTGATTTGCTAGAGTATCAAAAAAAATTACATATATTTTATGTAATATATTTATTTTTACTTTTCTAATTACTAAATCAGGGTTTTCTCCAAATATCTTTTTTATTTTTTCAATCATGTTTATATTATTTACATTTTTTAAATAAATATAATTATTTATTATTTTATGATAAAATATTAATGAAGGTGTTATTATGCTAGTCAAAATTGAAAGAATGGATCATTTAGGAAATGGAATAGGCTATATAAATAATAAAATAATTTTTGTAAAAGGTGCTTTAATTGGTGAAACAGTAGATGTTGATATAACAAAAGAAAAAAGAAGTTTTTATGAAGGAAAACTTAGAAGCATAATTGTTAAATCAAGTAAAAGAATAGAGCCTTTTTGCCCATATTTTGGATTATGTGGAGGATGTAATTTACAACATTTAAATTATTTAGATACTTTAGATTATAAAAAAAATAGAGTACTTAATATTTTAAATAGATTTGATTTACCAAACCCTGTAATAATTCAAAATAAAAATAATTTATATTATCGAAATAAAATAGAACTAAAAATAGTAAATAAAAAGATAGGTTTTTATGAAAAAAATACTAATAAACTTATTGAAATAAATGAATGTAAAATTACTAAAAAATCAATTAATAAAGTTATTAGTTTAATTAAATCTTTTAATTTAAATTATGCAAATATTATTATAAGAAGTAATTATAATGATGAAGTATTAATTATTATTAATTCTAAAGAAAATATTTCTATTAATGATGATTTATCTAAATATAAAATATTAGGAATTATTTTAAATGATAAAACTATTTATGGTGAAAATCATTTTATGGAAAAAATAGATAATTTATATTTTGATGTAACTTATGATGCTTTTTTTCAAGTTAATAATTTTATTAATAATAAATTATTTGAAATAATTAAAGAAAACGTAAGTGGAGAAAATATTTTAGATTTATATTCTGGAGTAGGAACTTTATCTATAATGGCTAGTCAAAATGCTAGTATTGTTTATGCTATTGAAGTTAATGAGAATGCCGTAAAAAATGCATTACTAAATGCAAAAATAAATAAAATAAAAAATGTAAATTTTATTCTAGGTAAAGTAGAAGATAAAATAAATCTAATTAATGATAAAATAGATACAGTTATTGTAGATCCTCCAAGAAGTGGTCTTGATAAAAAAACAATAGATTATTTAAAAAAAATTAATGCTAGTAAAATAATTTATATTTCATGTGATACACAAAGTCTTGCAAATAATTTAAATGATTTAATTAATGATTATACAGTAGAAAAACTTTATTTATTAGATATGTTTAGTTATACATATCATGTTGAATGTGTATGTATTCTAAAAAGAAAGTAAATTAAATATATAGAAAAGGAGATGATAAAAATGAGTAAAGATTTAATGATAAGAAGCAGTGCACAAGAATTTATAACCTTTAAAGTACAGGAAAAAGATAAAGGAATTCAAGTAAGATATGAGAATGAAAATTTA
>JAQXPH010000012.1 GCA_029100545.1 bacterium
TTATCGGTAAAATAATTATCAAACCATCTATATTCAAATATACAATCTTCATTTATGTCATTATCAATGTATTGCGAACCATCATATAAAGCATACTGTAATAATTTATATAACTTTTCTTTTTCCTCTTGTTTTACATCAATTATTTCATAATTCAATTTAATCACCAACTTTCACATATAATTATACCATGAAACCATAATAAATTTTTACTTATATTATAGCCCAATATCTAAATCAAAATGGCTCCAAAGTGGCTCCAGCCCTTATTTTGGGATAATTTTCATTAAAAAGAAAAACTCGTGTTTTCCCTTTATTTATGGGACTTTACGAGTTATTTACCACAACATTGCTTATACTTCTTGCCACTGCCACATGGACATGGATCATTTCTACCAACTTTTTTTACTTTAATTGGTGCTGATTTTAATTTTTCCTTTCCATCATTAGCATTTCCTTTTAAAGTTTGTTTAACTTCAGTATTTTGTCTAATTTCAGCTTTTAAAAGGAATAATGCTATATCATTATCTATTTTATCTAAAAGTTTATCAAATAATTCAAAACCTTCCATTGTATATGCTTGTACTGGATTAGTTTGACTATAACCTCTAAGGCCAATACCTTCCTTAAGGTGTTCCATTGTATTCATATGTTCTACCCAATTTGAATCAATAACACGAAGAGAAATAGCTCTTTCAAAATCGTTTTTTATTGGAAGTCCATTAACCTTCTTTTCATAGTCTTTAATAACTAAATTTGAAATATATTCTGAAATTTCATTATCCTTTAAATCTTTAATATCATTATATTTTAAATTTTGATCTTTTAAAAAATTAGTATTTACATATTCAATAATTTCTTTGCGATCATTTTCAGTTAAATGTCCTTCTGGTTCTATATGATTTTCGCATAAAGTATTTATTGTTTCTTTAAATGTATCTATTACTTCTTCACTTATATTATCATTATCTATAATTTCATTTCTTTTATTATAAATAATCTCTCTTTGTTCATTTAATACATTATCATAATCAAGTAAACTCTTTCTTATATCATAGTTATTTCCTTCAACACGTTTTTGAGCTGTTTCGATACTTTTTGTAAGAGTTTTACTTCTTATAGCCATTCCATCATCAACACCTAGAGAAACAAGCATATTTTTTATTCTATCTGTGCCAAATCTACGCATTAAATCATCCTCAAATGAAACAAAAAATTGACTCATTCCTGGATCACCTTGACGTCCGGCTCTACCACGAAGCTGATTATCTATTCTTCTTGATTCATGACGTTCTGTACCAATAACACATAAACCTCCAAGTTCCTTAACACCTTCTCCAAGTTTAATATCTGTTCCACGACCAGCCATATTTGTTGCAAGTGTTATTGCACCTTTTTCACCAGCATGGGCAATTATTTCTGCTTCTCTTTCATGATTCTTTGCATTTAAAACTTCATGTTTTAATCCAGCCTTTTTAAGTAATCCACTTAAATATTCATTTGATTCTACTGAAATTGTACCAATTAAAATAGGACGTCCTGTATTATGAATTTCTTTTATTGTTTTAATAATAGCACTATATTTATCTTTTGATGTAGCATAAACAAGATCGGCTAAATCTTCACGAATTACAGGTTTATTTGTTGGTACGCAAATTACATACATATTATATATATTTCTAAATTCTTCTTCTTCAGTTTTAGCTGTACCTGTCATACCAGATAATTTATTATACATTCTAAATAAATTTTGGAACGTAATAGTTGCCATTGTCTTAGTCTCAACATTTATTTCAACGCCTTCTTTTGCTTCAATAGCTTGATGTAATCCATCAGAGTATTGTCTTCCATGCATTAATCTTCCAGTAAATTGATCTACAATTATAACTTGTCCTTCTGATACAACATAATCAACATCTTTAGCAAAAGCATAATTAGCTTTTAAAGCTTGATTTAAATGATGAACTAAACTAGCATTATCTATATCATATAAATTTTTGATATTTAAAAGTCTTTCTATTTTTTTACTTCCTTCTTCAGTTAATGAAACACTTTTTGTTTTTAAATCAACTGTATAGTCAGTATCTTCCTTCAAATTTTTTACTGCTCTATTTGCTTCAATATATAAGTTATTAGAGTTTGCTTTTCCTCCACTTATAATAAGTGGAGTTCTTGCTTCATCAATTAATATTGAATCTACTTCATCTATAATACAAAAATTTAATGGTCTTTGTACTCTATCTTCGCCTCTTACAACCATATTATCTCTTAAATAGTCAAAACCAATTTCATTATTTGTTGAATATGTTATATCACAATTATAAACTTCTTGTTTTTCTTTTGGAGTCATATCCCTTAAATTAACCCCAACAGTAACACCTAATAAATCATATATTGGTTTCATCCAAGTTGCATTTCTTTCAGAAAGATATTCATTGGTAGTGACTACATGAACACCTTTTCCAGGTAATGCATTTACATAAGCTGGAAGTACTGTTGTTAAAGTTTTTCCTTCCCCAGTTTTCATTTCTGCAATGTTACCATAATGAATTGCTAAAGCACCAATTACTTGAACTTTAAATGGTTTTTCTCCTATTCCACGATAGCAAGCCTCTCTAGCAAGAGCCATAGCCTCAATTAAGATATTATCAAGATTTTCATTACTATTTAACCTAACTTTAAATTCTTCAGTTTTCTTTTTAAAATCAGAATCTTTTAATTTTGACATTTGATCATCTAAAGCAAGAATTTCATCTGCCATTTTGTCAAATCTATTTAATTCTTTATATTCACTATCTAATAATTTTTTTAAAAAACCCATATTCTCACCTTCGTAGATATTATATCAAAATAAATAAAATAATAAAAGGCTTAAATATTTACTACTTAAGCCTATTTTTTATTTAACATTTAGTATTCCGTATGAACCATCTTTTCTTTTATATAAAACAGATACGCACTCTTCATTAATATTTTTAAATGCAAAAAAATCATGATTTAATAGTTCCATTTGCATTATTGCTTCGTCTTCATCCATTGGTTTTATATCTAAATTTTTTCTTTTTACAATTTTTTCATCATTTATTATTTCATCTTCATAATCTAAATTCATTTCAAAAGATTGAACATTTTTATAATGATTATTTAATCTAGTTTTATTTTTTCTAATCATTCTTTCTAACTTATCAACAACTAAATCAATAGATGCATATAAATCTTCATTACTTTCTTCTGCTCTAATATAAAATTTAGAAGTTGGGATAGAAACTTCAATTGTTTCTAAATTATTCTTTACTCTAATTAAAACACTACATTTAATGTCATCACTATTTTTAAAATATTTATCTAGTTTTGTTAATTTCTCCTCAATATAATCCTTTATTGCTTTAGTAACCTTAATTTTGTCTCCACGAATTTGTATTTTCATTTTTTATCATCTCCTTATAATAATTATAACATTTCATTCATAAAAAAACTACTATACAGTAGTTAATTTTAGTGTTTCAACATCTTGAGCTTGTAAACCTTTAGAAGTTTCAATTAATTTAAAATTTACTATATCGCCTTCATTTAAGGTTTTATATCCATCTTTTTTTATTACAGAGTAATGAACAAAAATATCTGATAAGTTTTCACACTCTATAAAACCATATCCTTTCTCATTATTAAACCACTTTACTTTTCCTTTCATTTTTACACCTTCCTTCAAGAATAAATTTATCACTTAAATTAAGGTATAGCAATGAAAATAGTATGCCAAAATTCGACAAAAATAGGGTTAAAGTATAAATTTTTAAGATAATTTAGTATAATAATTTTTTGCAATATTTATGAGATATTTTTCATATTCAGAAATTATGAAGAAGTTTTTACTATTAAATTTTTTAATAATACTATCGTTATTAGAAAGAATTATTAGATTTTTTTGAATTTTTATATTTACTAAATATAATATTTCTCTTAAAGATAATTCTTTTGTATTTAAAGTTAGCAATTTTTTTGTATTATTTCTAGTAATATATAATAAAGTTAAATACTCATTTCCTATTAAATATGAATCATTTTTTGTAACATTTAAAAGAGCATAATCCTTCAAAAATTTTATAACTGTAATATTTAAATCAGAAAAAATTTCTTCAATTTTATTTTTATCATTAATTGAAATACTTCCATTATAAATAATTATTTTACTATTATTTTTTAATAAACGTTTTAATTTGTTTTTTTTTAAAAAATTGTTATATTTTATTTCAAATTCATTTTTATTATAGATAATTCCATTATTTATAATATTTTTACTAAATTTTTGTTCATAAAATAATCCCATTGAATATTCAATGACTTTATTTTCATAAATATATACTATATTATAAAACTTCATTTGGTTTTAAATTATAAAATATTTCTGGATCTATTGATTTACCTTGTTCATATACCTCAAAAAGCAAAACATTTTGATTAGAAAATATTTTATTTGAAGTAGCCTTACCAATAATTGTTCCTTTTTTTATTTGTTCGCCTTCTTTAATTACTACGTCTTTTAAAGAATAATAAAATGTTGTTAAATTTTCACTATGCATTATTTCAATAACATTGCCTAATATTTCATCTTCTTTAATACTTTTTACTACGCCATCATATACTGAAACAACATCAAAATCTTCTTCGCAAGCATAAACAATTCCTGAATTTGGCATATAAGTGCTTTGATACGAAATTAAAGCATTTGTTTGTTTTTCAGAATCATAATCCTTACTATAATATCCTGATTTTACTTGTACCTTTTCACTTAAATAAGGTTTTTCAAAGTTATCCTCCATAGTTTCACTTAAAACATTTTGAGTTACTTCTTTCATAAGTGATTTTGAATAATCGTAATTTGTAACATTTTTTAATAACTGATTATTAATTATCGAAACGCTAAAAAAAGTAACTAGTATAATCAAAATGTATATCGTTGGTAAAACAAAACTTCTTAATTTTCTTTTTTTCATCATTTATCCTCCTATAAAAAAGTATGGATAAAATTAATTATATTATACTAGTAATATTTACCCCTTGATAATAATATTTCAATATTTGTTCATAATTATAGCCTTTCTTTGCAAGATAATTTGCACCATATTGGCTCATACCAACTCCATGACCATAACCATAAGTTGTTATATATATGTTATCTGATATTTCTAATATAAAATCAGTTGATCTTAAATTTAAAATTTTTCTAAATTCTGTACCCTTAAAAGTTTTATTATTAATTGTAATTTCAATAACTCTATTGCTTTTTGATCGAATTACATTATTAATTATAATGTTTTCGCAATTTATATCTAATTTTTTACAAAATTCTTGTTTAGAAAATGTTACATTTTTTTCAAAATTTCTATTTTCAATTTCATCTAATGAAGAAACACTTTTTAAATAATCTTTTTTTTCATTAAAAACTAGCATACTATCTTCTGTATAACCATTACTCATAGCAAAATAATAAGATGAAATAATCTTTCCATTATAAGTAATTAATAAATTATCAGTTTCTTCTACTGCTTTTTTTATTTTTAAATAATATTTATCATAGTCTTCATGCCAAATTTCTTTCATTTGATTTTCAGTATACATACATTGAGTTGTTGTATCTGTAGTAATATCTTTTCCAATGCTTTCTAAATAATATGCAAAAGTTCTTGATGCAATTGCCTGTGATTTCAATGCTTCTTCTTCAAATGACGCTGGCATTTCACACGCTAGAACTCCTATTAAATAATCATTAATATTAATATTTACATTTTTACTTTTTTCATTTCGTACACTAACTATTTCTTCCTTTTTGGCATTATAAAAATAGGAAGTCTTATTATCTAAACTTCCTACTAAATAAACTACAATTAATATCAATATAAAAATTATAATATTATTTTTCATTTTTTCCTTATATGAGTTCAATAAAATTTATTATAAATTGCGAAGCAATATAACTAATTCCAAGAGATGTTATTAAAATAAATAATTTAGCCTCTAATTCATGTTTTGTTTTAAAAAAACCTGTATAATTTATTCCACTTAAACAAAACATTGTAATAAAAAGCATTATTATATAAATAAACACTCTATAATCCATTATATTCTCCATTTTCATATTTTATGATTTTATTAATTCTTTTTTTATGTCGCTCTTCATCTGGACTTTTTGTATTAATAAAAGTATCTACTATTTCACAAATTTGTTTCATATCAATACTACTACTAATGCATAAAACATTGCAATCATTATGATTTTTTGCATAATAACTATCATCAGTATTAACACATCTTGCAGCTCTAATTCCTTTAACCTTATTTGCGGCAATACTCATCCCTATTCCCGTACCACATATTAATATACCTAATGATTTATCATTCTCTTTAACTTTGTTACAAATATCAAAAGCAAAATCAGGATAGTCATCATTTTCATTATGATCCAAACTAGATAAATATACATCTAAACCTAAATCTTTTAAATATATATATAATCTATTTTGTATATCTACGCCACGATGATCAGTTCCAATAAATATTTTCATTATATCACCACCTATATTATATAACAAAATAAATAAAAAAACAAAAAACTAATTGGTTTTTTGTTCTTTTATACCATATTTACGATTAAATTTTTCTACATTTCCTGTTTTTTTAGTTCTTGCTTGTGAACCAGTATAATATGGATGACATTTACTACATACTTCAACATTAATATTATCTTTTGTTGATAAAGTTGTAAATGTTTCACCACAAGCACATTTAACAGTTACTTCTTTCATTTCAGGATGTATATTTGCTTTCATAATTTTTCCCTTCCTTTTTATATTAATTTCTTTAGTATTATATCACAAATTGGAAACTTATCAATCTTTTTTTATAATCATTTTACTAATTTTATAATATGCTTTACTATTTAAATAAAACTTTCCATTAATATTATAGTAATAATTCATATCTAATTTATTTAAATCTATATATTTAGTATTAAATTCTTTAGAATAACTTAACAATTTTTTATTAATTAAATCATATTTATTAGAATCATTAAATATACTAAATAATATTATTTTTCCATCGTTAAGTTTTCTTATATTTTCTAATATTGTGTAAATGTTATTTAAAAAATCTATAATAATTTCATTAGATAGTTCTTTATAATTATTTAATTCAAAATTTCCTATATTTAAAATAATAATATTTGCATTTTTTATATAAAAATTTATTTTTGATTCATTATTTTTTATTAAATCTAAAACATTATATGTTGTTAAATCATCTTTACAATATTCTTTCAAAAATAATTTATTATTATTTTCTTTTAAATACTTATTATAATTTTTATTATTAGAATATAATATTTTTCCAGTTGAAAGATAATCTCCAATTGAAACAATATATTCCTTTTTATGATTTAAAAATTTATATATAATAAAGATACTAGTTATTGAAACAAAAATAATAATTAATAATTTATATCTTCTTTTAATCTTAAACATCAATTATTTTAATATCTGCTCCTACTTTTGATAATTTGTTTATTAAATTTTCATAACCTCTTAATATATATTCTATATTTGATATTGTAGTTGTACCTTCTGCTATTAATCCTGCCATAACAAGAGCAGCTCCCCCTCTTAAATCTGTAGCATTGATATGGCATCCTTTTAACTTAGTTGGTCCATTAATAATTGAATGAGTATTATCTTGTAGTTTAATATTAGCTCCCATCATATTTAAATATTTTACATGTTGCATTCTATTTTCCCAAATTGTTTCCTCGAAATAGGATGTTCCATTTGCTTGCGTTAATAATACTGATATTGGTTGACCCAAATCTGTTGGAAATCCCGGATATACTAAAGTTTTTATATTGATAGGTAAAATATTATTACATTTTGATATAGTAACTTTATCATCAGATATTTTATATTTAATTCCCATATCATCAAATTTATCAAATAATGCTTTTAATTGACTTGGTTCAATGCCACAAACAGATAAATTATCACCAATCATTGCACCAATCATTAAATAAGTTCCAGCTTCAATTCGATCTGGTATAACATCAATTGTTGCACCTTTTAATTTTTTAACTCCCTCAATAGTAATAGTAGATGTACCAGCTCCCTTAATTTTTGCTCCCATATTATTTAAAAAATCAGCAATATTTATAATTTCTATTTCTTTAGCTGCATTTTCTAATATTGTTGTACCTGATGCTAAACATGCCGCAAACATAATATTTATAGTAGCTCCAACTGAGGCAAAATCTAATTTTATTCTAGTGCCAATTAATTCTTGAGCATCTAAAGTATAAATATGTGTTTTTTCATTATGTGATATTTTTGCGCCTAATGCTTCAAATCCTTTTAAATGTAAATCAATTGGTCTTGTACCTATATTACATCCACCAGGAAAATACATTTCAACATGTTTAAATTTTGCAAGTAATACTCCCATAAAATAATATGAAGCTCTTAACTTTTGCGATAAATCTTCAGGAATAATTGTATTTTTTAAATTAGTTGAATCAATAGTAACGCTTGTATTTTCAAAATTAGTTTTAACATTTAAAATATTTAATATATCAATTAAAGCATCTTTATCAGATATATTTGGAACTTTATTTATATTGCAAATATCACTTGATAATAATGCTGCTGGTATTAAAGCAACAACACTATTTTTTGCACCGCCTATAGAAATATTGCCACTTAAAGTTTTACCACCATTAATTATAATTTCTTTCATAAATCACCACTTTATATTTTATTTTCAATTAATTATATTCTACACAAAAAGGTAATATGTATCTCTTTGTAATTAAATCATAAACTATTTTTCAAAAGTAGTCAAATTTATTAATCAATCTAGATATTTTATTTACAAAAAAAAAGATAATATTATTTATCATCAATTTTTTGTACTGTTCCTTCAAATTTTGTTACTATTCCTTTTAAAACAGAATAATTTTTATTAATCATTTTATCATTTTTTTCATTTTCTTTTCGTAATTTATTTAATTTTTCTTTTTCTTTAGTTATTTTTGCAAGTTCATTTTTTTGATAATCATAAAACTCTTTTTGAGCTTGAGATAATCTATTTTTATAATCTTCTAAATATTTTTCATATTCTTCAAGGGCTTTTTTCTTGTTTTCATAATCTTTTTTAAGTTTTTCTTTTTGTAAATTTATTTTTTCAATCTCATTTTTTACATTAATTTTAAATTGTTTTTTATCATTTTCTAAACTTTCTTTTTTTTCATCAAGTTCTTTATTTAATTTAATGTAATATTCAATAAATTCATTTGTATTATTTTCTTCTAGATTTTTTTTTAAAAGATCAGTATTAATGTTTAATTCATAATCTGTATTATCTTTATTATTCATACTATTCCTTATTATTTATTTTAGATATAAATTTTTTTACTATTTCTTGAAATTTAGAATAATTATCTTCCAAATCTTTTTTATTCTTTTCAATTAAATTAATTTGTTCAATTCTATATTTTTCAAATTCATTCTTATTTTTGTTTAATTCCTCTCTTTTAGAATCAATATCAGCATAAATTTTTGTTTTTTCTTGTTCAAAATCAATTTTTTCATCATTTAGTTTTTGTCTTTCACTTTTCATTTCTTGTTCAAAACTAAATTTTTCATTTGCTAATTTTTTTTCTTCATCAGATAGTTTTAAGGATTTTTGATTCAACTCTTCTTTTTGAACAACAAGAGAATTTACAGTACTATCAGCATTGGATACTTGCTTATTTAATTCTGCTAGTAATGATTCAAAATCCATATGTTTATCTTTTATATTTTTATTATCGCTTAAAAGGTCTTCACTTTCTTTAGACAATGAAAATATCTCTTTTGGAAATTCAAATTTTGGTTCCTCATTAAATAATTCAAATTCATTATTAATTTCAATATTATCTTTTTTCATAATCAACCTCTTTATCTTAACTTAATTCTACTACATTTATTTTTTTTTAGCAATATTTTTATTTTATTAGATGATTAAATGCTAATAATAAGATTATAACTATACCAAATACTTTTGCAATTATACCAAATTTTTTATATGTTAATTTACCTAATAATAAACCAATATATGTTATAAAAAATGAACATATCATAAATATTAAGAAACCTAATAAAGGAATTGAAGTAATATTATTTATTCCAATTCCTATAGTAAAGCTATCCAAACTTACACTAAAAGCAAAAAAAATCATATTTAGTAATGACATTTTAAAATTATTTTCTTTTTTATTAAATAAATCAACTATCATTTCAATACCTATAAAAATAAATAAAGCAAATAATAATTTATTAGAGTCTATATAAACGATATTTCTTAATATATTTCCTAAAACACTTCCTAAAAAAGGCATAATAAAGTGAAAAATACCTACTATAAGAGAATATAATAAATAGTCTTTTTTATCATTATAATTTGTTCCTATAGATAATGCCAGTGAAAAAGAATCCATCGAAAGCGAAATTCCTATTAATAATAAAATATAAATATTCATAATAAAGTATATAAAATAAAGACCTATTTATGATATTTATTTAATATTTCATTAATATAGAATTTGTATTCAATATTTGATAAATCATTTTCTTTTGCGTCAATTAAACATAAAGGTGGAAAAAGTACACACCACCAGTTATCTCCATATCCATTTCCTAAAGTTATGACAAGTGATTCATAATTTCCTTTTTTATATATAACATCCTTATACTCTTTTTTTGGGAAATAATTATAACCAAAATTTATAGTATAATTAATATTCATTTTATTTAATTCATCTTCTATATTATTTATATTATTATTAATACTTTTTCTTGCATCATATATATTTGATGATTCTAACATTATATTTGTAATTATAGGTATTATTTTTGTATTTGCTTCCCATTTATTTTTTTGATCTATTAATGAATTACTATTAGCAATTATTCTATATCTAATAGATTCGTTTGGAATAGTTATTTGCTTTTCTTTATTTATTGTAATTAAGAAAAAAGTAATAACAAATAATATAATTATAAATTTTTTCATTTCATCACCATTACAATAATGAAAAAAAAATAGATATTTTATTCATTTATAATGAATATATATCTATCTTTATTATTTAAATCTTTTTCTATTTTTATAATAGCATTTGGATAATACTTTAAAGCCATTGATTTAATGCTTTCACCTTGACTTTGTCCAATTTCAAAAGCAATAATATTTTTCTTATTTAAAAATCTAATTGATTTTTGTAAAATTATTTTATAAAAATATAAACCATTATTTTTAGAAAAAATAGCTAATCTAGGCTCATATTTTATCTTTTCATCAACAGATTCTGAATATGATACATATGGTGGATTTGACACAATTATGTCATACTTTACATCATTAATATATTTTTCAATACTAGTATGAATAAAGTTTATAATAACATTTGTTTTTAAAGCATTTGTTTTTGCTAAATTTATGGCTTTTTTACTTTTATCTATAGCAGTTATGTTACATTCTAGATTTTTTTTTAAGTAAATACTTATACATCCACTTCCTGTTCCAATATCTAAAATATTAGGAATATTAAAACTATATTGTTTAATTAATTTAGTTAATTTATCTACTAAGCCTTCAGTTTCAAATCTTGGAATTAAAACGTTTTTATTAACATCTATTTCTATGCCAAAAAAATCTACATTACCTATTATATATTGAACAGGATATCCCTTTTGTAATTTTTTTAATGCTTTTTTTTGTTTTTTTTCAGGAACATATTTTTCTATTAATTTAATATCAAAATTATCCATTATTTTAAACCTTCAAGTTTTAGTCTCATATCTTCATTAATTAAAGCCTCAATTATTGGATCTAAATAACCATTCATAACTCTATCTAGTTCCATAATTGTAAAGTTGATTCTATGATCAGTAACTCGATTTTGTGGATAATTATAAGTTCTAATTTTTTCACTTCTATCACCAGAGCCTATTTTACTTTTTCTTTCAGACTGTTCTTTATTATTTTTTTCTTCTTCAAGTGCAGAATTTATTTTAATTTTCAATAATTCTAAAGCTTTTTCTTTATTTTTTAATTGACTTCTTTCATCTTGACATGTTACTACTACTCCAGTTGGCAAATGAGTTATTCTTACTGCAGAATTACTTGTATTAACACTTTGTCCTCCCGCACCAGATGAATGATAAACATCTATTTTAAGATCATTTTCATTAATATTTATACTTACATTGTCATATTTAGGCATAACAAGAACTGTTGCAGTTGATGTATGAACTCTACCTTGATTTTCAGTTTCAGGTACCCTTTGAACACGATGTGACCCACTTTCATACTTTAGTTTTGAATAAACATCTTTACCCTTAACAATATATTCAATTTGAGCAAATCCTCCAGAAGTTCCTTCAACTGAATGAATAATTTCAATTTTCCAATGATTTTTTTCAGCATAATATGAATACATTCTAAATAAATCTCCAGCAAAAATATTTGCTTCATCACCTCCTGCTGCTCCCCGAATCTCCATTATTACATCTTTTCCATCATTTTCATCTTTAGGTATTAATAAAAATTCTAATTTATTTTTTAATTCTTTTTCTTGTTCTTCTAAAGAAATTATTTCTTCATTTGCAATATCTTTTAATTCTGGATCTTCAAGCATTATTTTTGTTTCTTGTATAGATTTTAAAATATTTTTATATTCTTTATATATAGTAACAGTTTCCTCTAAATCACTTTTTTCTTTAGAAATATCTTTAAGTAAATTATAATCATTTAAAACCTCCATACTTGTTAATTTTTCAGTTAATTCATTATATTTATTTAGCATTGTTTCAAGTCTATCTATCATTTTTTCACATCCTTTTTAGCACAAAAAACAAGCATTAAATACTTGTTTCATCTTCTTCATCAACTACCATAAAATCAGATAGTTCATCATCATCTGTATCTACATCATCTTCGTTAGATGAGTTATCATAAAAAATATCTTCTTCATCATCTGAAATATCATCTTCATCAATAATTTCTTCATCAATTTCTTCAGGATCTAATTCGTCTTCATCTTCAATAATTACATCAGGAGTATGATTTTTTCTTAAATCGCAAAATCCTTTTTCAAGAACTAAGAATTCCTTATTTGTAGAAATTAAATCATAAAAATCCGCTATTTTATCTTCAAAATCTTTTTCTGTCATATTTTTTAATTCACATATTTTTTTAAATATATCTATAATTTTCATTTGCTTCTTATTTTCTTGTAAAATTAAATTTGCAAGTTCATCATAACTTAAAGTATCAATATCTTCATTTGTTAAATTTTTAATGCTCATTTTCTTACATCCTTTCTTTAGGTATAACTCCAATTAAATTCAATGAGTTATATAATGTTATCTTAACAGCATAAATTAAATTTAAATTTTCTTTCGTTTTTAACTCATCTTCACAAATTATTTTATTTTTTTCATAATAATTATGGAACAATGTGGCAAGTTCATATGAATAATTAGAAATTATATGTGGCAATTTTTTTGTGCACGCACTTTTGACTACATCAGGAAATTTATATAAACATGCTAACAAATTATATGCAGAATCACCATCTATTGTACTATAATTATTTATTTTTTCGATTGGTTTATTATATTTATTTATTATTGAACAAATTCTTGCATAAGCATAGCATATATAATAAACCTGATTATCATTTGAACTACTTCTTGCAAGATCTATGTCAAAATCCATTTGAGTATCTAATGAATATTTAGAAAAATAATATCTTACTGCGTTTACTGATGTATCCTCCATTAAATCTTTTAAAGTAATTATTTTACCAGTTCTTTTATGCATAGTAACTACTTCTTTATTTTGAATTATCCTAACTAATTGAAGTAATTTAACATCAATATATTCATCATTTAATCCCAATGCTTTAATTGCACTTTTTAATCTTGCAACATAACCATGATGATCTGTTCCAAGAACATCTATTATTTGAGTAAATCCTCTTAAAATTTTATCTTCATGGTAAAGAATATCTGGTAATAAATATGTATTAGTTCCATCATTTTTTATAAGGACATGGTCTTTATCATCATAAAGTTCACTACTTTTAAACCATATTGCACCATCTTTTTCGTATATGTAACCATTTTTTCTCATTTTTTCAATAGTGTCATTAAATGAATATTTATTCAAAATTGATTTTTCAGAAGTAATAACATCATATTCTATTCTATATTCTTTTAAATGTTCAAAAATTTTATCAGTTAAATATTTTGTTGAATATTCTTTTATAAATTCAAAATCGTTATCTACGTATTTTTTACCAAATTCATTATATAATTTTTCAGCAATATCATAAATTTCTTTTCCTGGATAACCATTTTCTGGAAATTCATTATCAATGCCACATAATGTTAAGTATCTACTGTAAACAGAATTTGCAAGTTTAGTGATTTGACTTCCTGCATCATTCATATAATATTCTTTTGTTACATCAAAGCCACAAAATGACATAATACGAGCTAATGAATCACCATAAGCTCCTCCCCTGGCATTTCCCATATGCAAAATTCCTGTTGGATTAGCAGAAACAAATTCAATATTAACTTTCTCATTATTACCAAAATTATTTCTTCCATAATTTTCCTTTAATTGTAATATATTATTTATATTATCAATTAAGTAATCTTTTTTAAGGAAAAAATTTATAAATCCTGGTTGTGCAACTTGGATTTCTTTAATATCTTCATCATTAATATTTTCAATAATTTTATGAGCTAGTTCCATTGGATTCATATTAATTTTTTTACAGTTTTTTAAAGCTATATTTGTACTATAATCACCATTTTCTTTGTTTTTAGGTATTTCCAAAATAATATTGTCATCAAAAAAACCTAATTCGTTTATTCTATTTTTTAGTATAAAAATAATTTTTTCTTTCATGTATATTATTCCTTTCTTTACACTTTTCCTTTTTTTCTAGAACATTATAGCATATATATATTAAAATTGCACTCATAAATTTGTTTTTTTTTATAATAATAAATATAGGTGAAAAAATTGCATATATTGAATAAAATTTATAAGATTATTTTGTTTACTTTTTTGTCTATAATAATTATTATTATAGGTTTATATTCATATGCTTATTTTTCTAAACCTATAATTTTAAATTCTTACCATACATATGAGTTATATGATAAAAATAATAATATATTTTATGAAGGTACAAATCAAAATAAATGGAGTAAAATTGATAATATTTCTAATAATCTAAAAAATGCAGTTATTTCAGTAGAAGATAAAAATTTTTATGAACATGGTGGATTTGATTATTTAAGAATATTAAAAGCATTTATAAAAAATATAAAAAACAGAAAAATTGTTGAAGGTGGTAGTACAATTTCACAACAATATATAAAAAATGCTTTTTTAGATTTTGATAAAACTTGGTCTAGAAAAATTAAGGAAGCAATAATGACATTAAATTTAGAAGTGCATTATTCGAAAGATGAGATACTCGAAGCATATTTAAATACAATTAATTATGGATTAGGAAACTATGGTATAGTTAGTGCTGCATCTTTTTATTTTAATAAAAATGTATCCGATTTAACTCTTGAAGAATCATTAATAATAGCTGGTATACCAAAAAATCCAAGTAATTATAATCCAGTATCAAATTATGAAAGGAGTATACAAAGAGCTAAAGTAGTTGCTTTATCAATGCTTAATAATGGTTATTTAACAAAAAATGAATATGATAATTTATTTAAAAATAAAATTGAAATTTATGGAAAAAAAAATAATAATAATTTACAAATGATATCTTATTTTGAAGATGCTGTATACCACGAATTAAAAAATAATTTAGGGTTTAGTGAAGAAACAATTAACTATGGAAATTTAAAAATATATACTTCTTTAGATATGAATGCGCAAAAAATACTTGAAGATGAAATTCTTAATAATATATCGGATGAAAATTTACAAGTAGCATCAATTATAGTTTCTCCAGAAACAGGAGAAGTTTTAGCTTTAACTGGTGGGATAAATTATAATAAAAGCGAATATAATAGAGCAATAAAATCAAAAAGACAAGTTGGTTCTACAATGAAACCATTTTTATATTATGGCGCCTTAGATAGTGGTATGACATCTTCATCAACATTCTTAAGTCAATATACTACCTTTTCTCTTTCAAATGGCAAAACTTATTCTCCAAAAAACTTTGCAAATATATATGCAAATAAAGAAATTACAATGGCTGCAGCAATTGCCTATTCAGATAACATATATGCTGTTAAAACAAATCTTTTTTTAGGAGTAGATAAATTAATTGAAACAGCTAAATTATGTGGAATTAAAGGTAATCTTTCTAACGTAACATCACTTGCTCTTGGTACTAGCGAATTAAATATACTAGATTTTGCAAATGGTTATAATACTTTTGCTACCGGTGGCTATAAAAAAAATATATATTTTATAAATAAAATTGAAGATAAAAATGGAAATATAATATATGAACATCAAAACGAAAATAATTTAGTACTTAACCCAAATTATGTTTATATATTAAACGAAATGTTAACTAGTACCACTAATTCAGCATTTATTGACTATAACACACCAACTGCATTAAATATTGCCTCAAAATTAAAGAAAAAATATGCATTTAAAACTGGAACAACAGATACAGATTATTGGGCAGTTGGTTATAATAAAGATATATTAATGGTTATATGGACTGGTTATGATGATAATAGTAATATTGAATTAAAAGTTGGTAATGAAGTAAAAAACGTATGGGCAAATGTTGTAACATATTTACAAAATGATGAAAATAATTCTTGGTATGATATGCCAAATAATGTAATAGGTCTTCCATTAGATTCTATTAGTGGTAAACCAACAAATGATAGTAATCATATGACAATGTTTTATTACTTAAAAGGTAGTGAACCAGAATATAATATTAATACATATAAAAAAGAAGATAATTAATTCTTTTCAGAAATTGTTATAACATAAGTTATTTTATTGTTATCTTCTTGAATATTTTTTTGTATAAAATAAGAATTTTCTAATATATTTAAAGAATTATCAATAATATTTTTTGCTATAGAATAATCAATATTTTTTTGATGTTCTTGAATTGGTGGAAGAAAATCTAAACTATCAACTGCATTAATTGTTTTTTCTTGATTTATTGGATTATTAGTTATTGAATCTTTATTATAAAAATCAATATTATTTTCAGTAAAGGTAGTCGATTTGTTGCTTTCATTTTCATTATTTAGTGAAGACTGAAAGTCAAAATTTAAATAAGTATTATTTAATGGATTAGTATTTTCATTAATATTCATATTTGCTTGTTCATCTTCAAGATTATTAAAAAATCTATTAGTTGCCTTCTCACCTAAATTAATTGGTCCCATATTATTTTTATTTGAATTATCAATTGATTGAATTAAAGGAATATCAATATCATGAGATTCATTTTTTAACTTATTAATATCTAAATTAAATGTTAAATCATTTGTTCCATATTCTTTTGCAATTTCTCTTTCTAGATCCTTGACATTTAATTTATTATCAATAATTTTTTTTAACCAAATTATTTGCTCATTACTTTCTTTTAATTTTAATAAACTTCTTGCATGCCTTTCAGATATCTTATTATTTAAAAGTGCATCTTGTACTTCTTTAGGCAAAGTTAATAGTTTCAATTTATTTTGTAATACACTCTCAGGAACACCAATTTTTTGTGCAAGAGCTTGTTTATTCATAAAACCTTGACTTAATAAAGCTTGATATGATTTTGCTTCTTCAATAGGATTTAATTCTTTCCTTTGAATATTTTCACTTATTGCAACTTCTGCACTAGTTTTATCATCTATATTTGAAAGTATTGCTGGAACAGTTGTAAGTCCAGCCATCATAGCAGCACGATATCTTCTTTCACCTGAGACTATTTCATATTTATCACCAAGTCTACGAACTACTAATGGTTGAATTATACCATGTTCTTTTATAGAGGCCGATAAATCATTTAATGAAGCATCATCAAAAACTAATCGTGGTTGAAAACGATTAGGAATAATATCTTCTATTGCAATATTAATCACACCAGAATCAAAATTCATATAAGCCCCTTCTCTATTATATATAATAATATATATTATCTTTTTTTTCAAGGAAAAAAAAGATAAAAACTATTATTTTAAATTTAATTTTTTTCTTCTCATTTCACTTTGTTTAAGTAATTTTGGATAGTTAACTATTTTTGATGTAACTTCATTTTTACTTATAACAATTAAACTGCGATTATTATCATCAGATAATATTTTATAATTTATAATATTAAAATTAGAAATATGAAGTTCATTTTTATAAGTATTTAATATTTTAAGTTCATCTTGATAATTTCCTTTCATTAATATAACACTACCATCTGCTTTTATAAATGGTAAAGATAAAGATGTAATTATATCTATATATGCAACTGCTCTTGATATACAAACATCATACTCATTTAAATGATATTTCATATATTCTTCAGCTCGTAAATTTATAACTTCAATATCTTTTAAATCTAATTTAATTATTAATTCGTTTAAAAAATTAGTTTTTTTATTATTAGAATCTAAAAGAGTTATTTTAATATTTGGAAAAAATATTTTTAATACAATTCCAGGAAATCCAGCACCCGACCCAATATCAATTAAATTATTAATATGATTTAAATCAATTGATTTTGTTACCATTAAAGAATCTAAAAAATGTTTAATGTAAACATCATCTTTTTTTGTAATCGCTGTAATATTGGTATGTTCATTATATTGAATTAAAAAATTATAATATTGTTCAAGTAAATCTAATTTTTTTTTAGTTATATCAATATTTAATTTAGATAATTCACTTATAAAAATATCATTTATCATTTTTTGCATATTCCTTCTTTAAATAAATAAGAATTAAAGAAATATCCACAGGATTTACTCCACTTATTCGAGAAGCTTGAGCAATATTTTCAGGTCTTACCAATGAAAGTTTTTGTCTTGCTTCACTAGCAATATTTTTTATTTTATTGTAATCAATATCCACAGGAATTTTCTTTTTTTCTAATTTTAACATTTTTTCTTTTTCTATATACTCTTTTTTAATATATCCTTCATATTTAACTTCAATAGTAACTTCTTCTTTTACATCACTAGTAAATGAATTTAAATTTATAAAATTACTTATAAAATCAAGCGATATTTCCGGCCTTTTTAAAAGAGTAATAAATTTAATATTATTCTTTGGAATAGAAATATTATTATTTTGAAAATAATCAATTATATCGTTATTAATTTCTAATTTATTATCATTTAATAGTTGTTTTAATTTTAAAATATTATCTACTCTTTTTTTATAAATATTAAATTTTTTTTCGGATACACTTCCAACTTCATAACCTAATTCAGTTAACCTTAAATCAGCATTATCATGTCTTAATAATAATCTAAATTCTGCTCTTGAAGTAAGCATACGATATGGATCTGTTATACCTTTTGTAACTAAATCATCAATAAGCACACCTATATAAGCATCAGATCTTTTTAAAATAAGAGGATCTTTATTATTAATTTTTAAACTAGCATTTATTCCAGCTATTAAACCTTGTCCTGCTGCTTCTTCATATCCTGATGTACCATTTATTTGTCCTGCAGTAAATAGGTTTTCAAGAATTTTTGATTCTAAATTAGCTTTAATTTGTATAGAATCAATAGCATCATATTCAATTGCATAAGCGTATTTTGTAATTTCAGCTTTTTCTAAACCTTCTAAAGAATGAACCATTTGTTCTTGTATATCTCTTGGCATTGATGTAGAAAAACCTTGTAAATACCATTCATCATAATAAATACTTTCTGGTTCTAAAAAAAGTTGATGTCTTTCTTTATCTGAAAATCTTACAATTTTATCTTCAATTGATGGACAATATCTTGGTCCTACACCAGTTGCATATCCCCCATACATAGCACTGAGTTTTAAATTATTTCTTATTATTTCATGAGTTTTATTATTGGTATATACAAGATAACATTTTTGTTGTTTATTAATATTATATAATGGTTTTGTGTCAAATGAAAAAGTCCAATAAGTATCATCACCTTTTTCTTCTTTTAATTTGCTAAAATCAATACTATTTGCTTTAATTCTTGGTGGTGTACCAGTTTTTAATCTTTTTATATTAAAACCTAATTTTTTTAAATTATTTGAGAGTTCATTACTTCTTTTTTCACCATGAGGACCGCTTGGAGTATTTTCAGAACCAATTAAAATATTAGCATTCAAATAAGTACCTGTAGTTAATATTACAGATTTTGAATAAATTTTTTCATTATTTGAAAGAATAACACCAACTACTTTATTATCTTCAACAATTAAATTTTCAACCATATTTTCTATAATTGTTAAGTTTTTTGTGTTTTCTAAGTATTCTTTCATTATTTTAGGATAAACCTTTTTGTCAGCTTGGGCTCTTAAACTTCTAACAGCTGGTCCTTTGGAATTATTTAACATTTTTATTTGAAAATGTGATTTATCAGCTACTATACCCATTAAGCCACCTAACGCATCTATTTCTCTTACAATAATTCCTTTTGCACTTCCTCCAATAGAAGGATTACATGGCATATCAGCAATATTATTTATATTAGATGTTATAAGTAATGTTTTATTACCCATAAAGGCACTTATATGAGATGCTTCACAACCAGCATGACCACCACCTACTACGATTATATCATATATCATATTTTATCACGTCTTTCATTTATTTTTTATATAAATCCTACTTTCCTAAACAAAAATTTCTAAAAATTTCATCTATTAATTCATCTTGATATGAATCTCCAATAATTTTACCTAAATACTCCCATGCAGACTTTAAATCAATTTCAATTATATCTATTGGCATTCCATTTGCAAGAGCATTATTAGCATTTTCAATTGATGAATTAGCTTTATTAACTAAATCTATTTGACGAATATTTGATAAATAACTCATATCTTTACTTACGATACTTTCTAGATTAAGTTTTTCACTGATTGTCTTTTTTAATATATCTAAACCATCAACATCAATAGTATTTCCATAAATAATTTTACTTTTAAATTCTTCAGGAACAACAAGTTTATTAATTAAATCATTTTTATTTATAAAAATAATTAATCTATCACTATTATACTTATTTAATAATTCTTTTTCTTCATTAGATAATTCTTCATTATTATTTAAAACTAAAAGTATTAAATCAGAATTATCTGCAGTTTTTTGACTTTTGTCAACACCAATTTTTTCAACTATATCTTCAGTTTTTCTAATTCCAGCAGTATCAATAAAATTAATTGCTACTCCATTTAAAGTAATACTACCTTCAACAATATCTCTAGTTGTTCCTGGAATATCTGTTACTATTGCTTTTTCTTCATCTAAAAGGTGATTTAAAATACTACTTTTACCAACGTTTGGTTTACCAATAATTGCAACAGAAACTCCATCTTTAATAATTCTTCCATTTTTTGCACCTTCTACTAATTTATTTAGTTCAGTAGTTATATCACTAAGATAATCATACATTAAATTACTAGTTACTTGAAGTTCATCAGTATATTCAGGGTAATCAATATTTACTTCAATATTAGTTAAAATTTTAGAAATTTTTTCACGAATGTTTCTAATTTTTTTAGTAAGAATTCCATCAACATTGTTGATTGCCATATTTCTTGCAGCATCATTTTTAGCAATTATTAAGTCATTTACTGATTCAGCTTCTAAAAGATTAATTCTCCCATTTAAATATGCTCTTTTAGTAAATTCTCCTGGTTCAGCAAGACGACAACCTATTTCAAGTAATATTTCAAATACTTTTTTTGTAGTATTTATTCCACCATGACAATTTATTTCAATAATATCTTCAGTTGTATAAGTCTTAGGACTACGCATTAACATAACTAATACTTCATCTATTACTTCATTTTTATATTTGATATGACCATAAGTAATAGTGTGTGTTTTAGCATTTTTTAAATCACCAGAAAAAATACTATCAACATAAAAAATTGCTTTTGGTCCACTTACTCTAATAATTGAAATAGCACCAATACTTAAAGATGTAGATATAGCACATATAGTATCTTCCATAGTTATTTTTCTCCCTTTCAATTTTTGATATTATAACATTTTTTTTTTATATTGTAAATCAAAAAAATCCCAAAGGTATGGGATTATTTTTCTTCGATATAACTTATAACAACATGTCTATTTGGTTCCTCACCTGTACTTTTTGAAGATATATTTTTAAAATTTGCAAGTGCATTATGTACAACTCTTCTTTCATAAGAATTCATATTTTCTAAATGCACTTCAATTTTAGTTTTAAGCACTTCTTTAGCTGTTTGTTTTGCTAGTTTTTCAAGTTTTGCTATTTTTTTATCTTTATAATTTTCAACATCCAATGAAATTACAAAATACATACCAGTTTCTAATTGTATTTTTTGTCTAACCAAGTTTTCTAAAGATTTTAATGTATTTCCATTATGCCCTATTAAAACACTATTATTATTTGAGTACATTTTAATAATTGTTCTATCATCTACTTTTTTAGTTTCAAAAGTTACTTCTAAACCTAAGTTATTAATTACCTGTTTTAAAAATTCTTTTGCAAAATCATATATATCATTTTTTTTATAAACAATAACTTCTACTGTTCCAGATTTAAACAATCCTTTTTTCATTGTTCCAGTTTTATATATAACCTCATCTTGGGTTAAATTATTTTCTTCGAGTATACTTGCTAATATATCTTCAAAATTTTTACCAGTTTTACTTATTTTTTCCATACTTTAATCCTTCCTTTATTTTTAATTTTTCTTTAATAGTTTTGACTTTCTTAACAGATTTTTTTTCATCATGTTTTTGAAGAAGTTTAATAACATATGATTGAAGGAACATAAATGAATAAGTTACTACCCAATAAAGTGCTATTGCTGTTGGTAAACTAAATGAAGCAAAACCAATAAATACAGTCATAAAGATTAGCATCATTTTTGATTGTTTTTCTGCACCAGGAATTGCACTATTAGCATTG
This sequence comes from bacterium, assembly GCA_029100545.1. GTDB lineage: Bacteria > Bacillota_I > Bacilli_A > RF39 > UBA660 > UBA6448. The sequence continues at coordinate 23,202 of JAQXPH010000012.1, forward strand.
GCACTTTGTTTCATTGTAAGTTTAAAAGAAAAATATGTTGATAAAATAATTAATACTACTAATATTAAAAATGAATATTGATGATTTTTAAATATTCCAATACTTGGTGTTGTACCTAAATTCCATCCAAATATTTTTCCTTCATAAATTGTTGGTATTTTATAAATTGCTTCAAGGAAAGCAAAAAATACAGGTAATTGAATTAAAGATAATAAACAACTTGTTGTAGGATTTACTTTATACTTCTTATATATTGCCATCATTTCTTGTTGTTTTAAAAGCATAGCTTCATTTGAAGAATCATTAGCATATTTCTTTTCTAACTTTTGAATCTCAGGAGTTGCTTTTTTAATATTTTCACTTTGTTTTTGATTTTTTATAGAAAAAGGTAATAATATTAATCTGATTAATAAACCAATTAACATAACTGAAATTCCCAAATATGAATTAGTTAAACCTATATTTTTAAATAAACTACCTACTTTTAATATAATATAAGCAAGTGGTTTTACAAATAAAAATTGCCATAAACTATTTGTTTTATTAGAATTTAATTTAAATTCGTCACAACTAGGTAATTTAGATAACTTAATATCCATTTGATCTTCGTATTTTTCATATAAATTATATGTTTCATCACCTTCACTTGGCTTACAATAAATATTTTTTTGTAAACTTTGACCAGTCTTTTCATTTGTTACAATTTTTCCTTTATCATCTTTTATATAATTATTTGATCCACAACCTGTTGTTAATAGTATAACTATTATTAGTATTATAGATAAATACTTTTTCTTTTTTTGCATTATATACCTCCTAATAAATCAATTAATGATAATTCGTTTTGTTTAAAAGAATTTAATAAAAAACCCTTCCTTATAATTATAATATAATTATTATATTTTTTAAATAATAAATTATTTAAGTAAACCATATTTCTCACTTGTCTCTTACATTTATTTCTTATTACAGCATTACCAATTTTCTTTGGAGCGGTAATACCAAATTTAGGAGTCATTTCGTTTTTTTGTTTATAAAATATAATAAATTCACTATTTGAAATTTTTTTCCCATTATTTATTATTTCATTAAATTTTGTATTATCCTTAACTATATATTCTTTATTCATACATACCTTCATTTAAAAAAAACCACAACAAAGTGGTCTTTTATTTACTTAAAACTTTTCTACCTTTTCTACGACGATTTGATAATACTTTACCATTTTTTCTTGAAAAAAATCCATGAGTCTTTTTCATTTTTCTATTATTTGGTTGATATGTTCTTTTCATATTAATACACTTTCTCCTTTTCTATAGCGTAAATATTATAATATTAAAAATAATATTTAGTCAAGTAAAAAGAAACAATAAAAATAATTTTCAACATTTTATCAACAAATTACCAACAATAAATTAACATATTCAACAACCAATTAACAACAAATAAAAAGTTATCAACATTTAAATTTTGTTGAAACTGTTGATAACTTGTGATATCCTAGTAAACAAAAGAAAAAAATGTTGATAATTTGTGTGGAAAAAATGTTATTAGTTTTTTTTACTTTAACTTTTATAAAAAATGAAGTAAAATAAGGTTGTAAAAAATTATATGTGGGGTAAGGTATGAAAATAGAAGAACTATATAATACTTTTTTAGAAGAAATTGAACAAATTGTTAGCATTAATGTATATAATGTTTGGTTTTCTAAAATTAAGTTTTTATCAATAGATGATAATAATTTAGAAATACTGGTACCAATGAGTATTCATAAACAAATGCTTTCAGAAAACTATAAAGATATAATTGATAATATTCTTCTTAATATAACGGGTAAAACTTATAATATTAAATACTTAACTGAGGAAGAATATAAAGAAATAGAAAATCAAAATAATGATAACTTACAAAATAATATAAATAAAGATTATAATGTTGATGAAATGTGGGAAACAAATTTAAATCCCAAATTCACTTTTGAAAATTTTGTTGTTGGTGATTCAAATAGATTAGCCGTTGTTTCAGCTCATGCTGTCGCAGAAAATCCAGGCTCAATTCATAATCCATTATTTTTATACGGAAAAAGTGGAATAGGTAAAACACATTTAATGCATGCAATAGGTAATTATATTATAAATCATTCTAACAAAAAAGTTTTATATGTTACTAGTAATGATTTTGTTGAAGATTATACAGGAATAGCATATTTAGAAAAAGGCATTAATTCAATAAATTATGCAAAAAACTTTAAAGATAAATATAAAAATGTTGATGTATTAATAATTGACGATATACAATTTTTAGTAGGAGCAGATAAATCTCAACAAGAATTTTTTCATACATTTAATGCTTTATATCAGTCAAATAAACAAATTATAATTAGTTCCGATAGATCACCTGATGATTTAAAAAGAATAGAAGATAGATTACGAAGTAGGTTTATGTGGGGATTACCTGTTGATATTTATCCACCTGATTTTGCTTTAAGATGTAAAATTATTCGTACAAAAATCAAAAATTCTTCGTTAGAAAATCGTTTAAATGATGAGGTTATTGAATACATTGCAAATTCGTGTCAAAATGATATTAGATTTATAGAAGGTACAATAAATAGATTAATGGCATACACAGCTATGATGGTACCTGAAAAAATTGATTTAAATTTTGCCATTGAAGCTTTAAAAGATTATTTAAGTGTTAATATATATGCTGATAATTCAATTAGTAAAATTCAAAAAACTGTTGCAGACTATTTTGGAATAACAGTGAGTGACTTAAAAAGTAAGAAAAAGGTATCCAATATTAGTAAACCAAGACATATTGCAATTTATTTATGTCGGGTTGAGACCGATGAAAAACTTGAAAGAATTGGATTAGAATTTGGAGGGAGGGATCATTCAACAATATCTTCGTCATATGATAAAATGGTAAATGATTTAAAAAAAGATGAAAAATTAAATACTATAATCAAAGAAATAAAAAACAAGTTATAAATTTGTTGATAACTTTTTTAATTATTTTAGTAAAAAAACTACTAAATTAATAAAAAAAAACAATTTATCAACATTATTAACCTTATAAGTATAATAATAATTATTTAATAATAAAAGAAAGAAGGAATGAAAATATGAAATTTACAATTAAAAAAAATATAATTTTAGAAGCATTATCAAATGCAGTTAGAGCAATATCAACAAAAATAACTATACCAGTTCTTAATGGAATATTATTTAATTTAACTGAGTTAGGTTTAGAAATTCAAGCAAGTGATAGTGAACTTACAATTAAAACAACAATTGATAATAAAGATATTATTAATATTGAGCAATGTGGAAGTGCTGTTTTACAGAGCAGATGTTTAATAGATATTATCAGAAAAATGCCTAATGATATTATTAATTTTGAATTAACAGAAAATAATAATATAAAAATTTATTCACAAATAAATGAATATATTATCGAATGTTATAATATATTAGAATACCCAAATATAAATTTGGAAAAAAGTGAAAATATTATTAAAATTAAATCAAAATTAATTAAAGAAATGATTAATCAAACATCATATGCTATGTCAACACAAGAAGTTAGACCATTATTAACAGGGCTTAACCTAAAAATAAATGGGGATATTCTTGAATGTACTGGTACTGATTCATATAGATTAGCTAAAAAAGTTGTAAAATTAGATGAACCTATTTATAATAGTATAAATATCGTTATTCCCGGAAAAAGTGTTAATGAATTAGTTAATATATTAAAAGAAGATGGAGATGTTGAAATAAATTTATTTAAAAATAAAGTATTATTTATTTATGATAATATTTTATTTCAAACTTCTTTATTAAATGGCGCTTATCCTGATACTAGTAACTATATTCCGAAGGATTTTAGCTATATGATTAATTTAAATTTAAAAGAATTTTATAGTGCTATTGATAGAGCATCAACAATAATGCTTGGAAAAGATAAAAATATAATAAAAATGCAAATTGATAATAAGAAAATGACATTATATGGATCATCTTCAGATAGTAAATGCAAAGAAGAACTAAGTATAGATTGTAATAATAAAGAAAAACTTGAAATAAGTTATTCATCAAAATATATGTTAGATGCATTAAAAGTTTTAGATAGTGAAAATATAATATTATTAATTAATGGAGATGATAAACCAATTATTATTAATAGTGTTTCTGATGATACAATAATTGAATTAATTTTACCAATTAAAACATATTAATATTTCAATATTCGACATTATTTATGTATTTTTTATGATAATTATATATTTGTGGGGGAATTATGGACAAATATATAATTAATATAAATACTTTGGTTTTAATGGATAATGGAGATAATTCTACAAAAATAATAGAAAAATATATTACTTTTAATATAAATAATAATATTTACAATATTATTGACGAAAGTTGTAAATTTTATGGTAGCTCATTTAAAGGGAGATGTAAAAGTACTGAATATTTATTAGGTATAAAATTAAAAGTACCAATTATAATAAGTGAAAGCAAAAAAATAATATTTTTTCCTACTATGTCAATTCAAAATAAAAATTGTGTTTGGTTTAATTTAAATTCCGTTGATAAATATTATACTATTGACAATTTATTTTTAAATATTTCTTTAATAAATGATTTACAAATTAAAATTAAATGTTCAAATTATACATTTAATAATCAATATTTAAAAGCAATGCGATTAAAATCAATTTTAAAAAAGAATTTGTAAATAATTCTTTTTTTTAGGTTAAATTTATGATATAATATCCTTGTGTGTAGGAGTACGAAAAAGGGTATAATTTTAATAATTTTATCTTAAAAGAGGCAAAAATGGAAATCACTAATTTAAAACTAGTAAATTATCGTAATTATAATCAAATTAATATTAATTTTTCTAAAAATATTAATATTATATATGGAAATAATGGAACTGGGAAGTCAAATTTAATTGAAGCAATATATTTATTATCATTGACTAAATCTTTTAGAACTCTTGATGATAAAAATTTGATAAAAAAAGGTAATAATACAGCTTTAGTAAAAGGTATTATAGATAATATAGTATATTTTATTGAACTTAGTACAACAATGAAAAAAACATTTATTAATAATAAAAAAATAAATAAAATTGGAGACTATATATCAAAAGTAAATATTGTTCTTTTTAATCCTCTTGACACAAAAATTTTGACTGATTCACCAAGTGTACGTAGGAAAATGTTAAACATTGAAATTTCTCAAATTAATAAAGATTATATTAATTTATTAAGTAATTATAATAGAGTATTAAAACATAGAAATGCATATTTAAAACAGTTATTTTTAAATGGAAATTCATCACTAGATTATCTTAATATTTTAACAACAAAACTTATTGATTTAGGAATAGAATTATATAATATTAGAAGTAATTATATTGAACAGATTAACAATAACTTAACTGATATTTATAAAAAAATATTTGATTATGGCGAATTAAAGATTAAATATATTACTAATTTTAATAAAAATAAAGATGATATATTAAAATTATTTCAAAAAAATTATAAGAAAGAAATATCATATGGAAAAACAATTTTTGGTGTACATCATGATGATATAGAATTTGTTTTAGATGATTACAATATTAAAGAATATGGCAGTGTTGGTCAACAAAAAAATTCTATTATATCATTTAAATTAGCAGAATTACCTATTATTAAGAAAATAAATGGGACTTACCCTATATTAATTTTAGATGATTTATTTAGTGAATTGGATAATAAAAAAATAAATAATATAATAAATATGTTAAATAATGAAGTACAAACTTTTATAACGACAACTGATATAGATAAAGTAGATAAAAATTTATTAAAAGATAGTTATATATATTGTACAAATAATGAAAAAATTGAAAGGATTGATTAAATATGGCAGAACATTATAATGCTTCGGATATTCAAGTGCTTGAAGGTTTAGAAGCAGTAAGAAAAAGACCTGGAATGTATATAGGTACTACTGATGTAAAAGGATTACATCATTTAGTTTGGGAAATTGTTGATAATTCAATAGATGAAGCTTTAGCAGGTTATTGTAAAAATATTGAAGTTATTGTAAATAAAGATAACTCAGTTACAGTAAGAGATGATGGACGTGGAATTCCTGTTGAAATACATCCTAAAACTGGATTATCTACAGTAGAAACAGTATATACTGTTTTACATGCTGGAGGTAAATTTGGTGGAGGAGGCTACAAAGTTTCTGGTGGTCTTCATGGTGTTGGTGCATCTGTTGTTAATGCTTTATCATCTTGGGTTGAAGTTAAAGTTTACAAAAATGGTAAAGTTTATTTTGTTAGATTTGAAAATGGTGGACATACAGTTGAAAAATTACATGAAATTGGTGATTGTGAATCAAATAGAACTGGAACTTCCGTTACTTTTAAACCGGATTCTGAAATATTTGATACTACTATTTATGACTATGAAACTTTAAAAGTTAGAATAAGAGAACTTGCTTTTTTAAATCGTGGTTTAAGAATAACATTAAGAGATGATAGAGATGAAGAAGATACAACAGGAGATACATTTTTATATGAGGGTGGAATTTCTGAATATGTAAAATTTATTAATAAAAATAAAACTCCAATACATGAAGATATTATTCATTTAGAGGGTAGTGAGGATGGTGTATTTTTTGAAGTTGCACTACAATATAATGATGGTTATAACGATAATATTTACTCTTTTGTTAATAATATTAATACTCATGATGGAGGAACACATGAAGAAGGAGTAAGAAGGGCATTAACTAGAGTAGTAAATAATTATGCAAGAAAAGCAAATATTTTAAAAGAAAAAGATGAGTCTTTAACTGGTGATGATGTTAAGGAAGGTTTAACAATGATTATATCGTGTAAACATCCTAACCCACAGTTTGAAGGTCAAACTAAAGGAAGATTAGGTAATTCAGAAGTAAGAAAACTAGCGGATAATGTATTTGCGGAGGGATTTGAAAAATTTTTATTAGAAAATCCAAGTGATGCTAAAGTCATTGTTGAAAAAGCTATGCTTGCTTGTAGAGCTAGAAATGCTGCGAAAAAAGCAAGAGAAATAACTAGAAAAACTGACTTAGCTGTTTCAAATTTTTTTGGAAAATTATGTGATTGTAAAAGTAAGGATCCAAAAGAAAGTGAAATATTTATAGTCGAGGGAGATAGTGCTGGTGGATCTGCCAAAAAAGGAAGAGATTCAATGACACAAGCTATTCTTCCATTAAGAGGAAAAATACTTAATGTAGAAAAAAATCGATTGGATAGAGCATTAAATAATGCTGAAATAAGGTCTATTATTACTGCATTTGGTACAGGTATAGGTGATGAGTTTAATTTAGATAAACTAAGATATGACAAAATTATTATTATGACAGATGCAGATGTTGACGGAGCTCATATTAGAATATTATTGTTAACATTATTTTATCGTTTTTTTAGACCAATTGTTGAAAATGGCCATGTTTATGCTGCTCAACCACCTTTATTTAGAATAAGATATGGTAAGACAAGAAAATATGTATTAGATGAAAAAGAAAAAGATGCATATTTAAATACTTTACCTGAAAATGTAAGAAATAGAGTAGAAATAACAAGAATGAAAGGATTAGGTGAAATGGATCCTGAAGAATTAAATGAAACAACAATGGATATTGAAAAAAGAACTTTAAGAAAGATTGTAGTTGACGATTGCATGGCAGCAGATGAAATATTTAGTAAACTTATGGGTGATGAAGTCGAACCACGTAGACAATTTATTGAAGAAAATGCCATAAATGTTCAAAATTTAGATATTTAAGGAGGTACTTATGGATAATAAAGATGATATATTAGATAATATAGAGGAAATTAATAGTGAAAATGAGTGTAATTTAGTTTCCGATGATGATTTTAATGGTACTTTTCATGAAAAAGATAAATTAACAGAAAATAATATTGTTAGTGAAGTAAAAACATCATTTATAGATTATTCAATGAGTGTAATAACATCTCGTGCAATTCCCGATTTAAGAGATGGGTTAAAGCCCGTTCATCGTCGCATTTTATGGTCAATGTATGAGGAAGGTAATACACCTGATAAACCTCATAAAAAATCCGCAACTACTGTTGGTTACGTAATGGGACATTATCATCCACATGGTGATTCATCTATATATGATGCAATGGTTCGTTTAGCACAAGATTTTAATGAACGTTATATGTTAGTTGATGGTCATGGTAATTTTGGTAACATTGAAGGTGATGGTGCAGCTGCATATCGTTATACTGAAGCAAGACTTTCAAAAATATCTCTAGAATTATTAAGGGATATTAATAAAAATACTGTTGATATGACTGATAATTATACTGCAACAGAAAAAGAACCTACAGTTTTACCAAGTAGATTTCCTAATATTTTAGTAAATGGTTCAATGGGAATTGCTGTTGGTATGGCGACAAACATCCCACCTCATAATCTTGGAGAAGTAATTGATGGATGTATAGCTTATATAGATAATCCAGATATTGATACTCTTGGATTAATGAAATTTATTAAAGGTCCAGATTTTCCAACAGGTGGAATTATTTTAGGTAATTCTGGTATAAAAAAAGCATATGAAACTGGTAGAGGTACAATTACTATTCGTAGTAGAGCCGTTATAGAAGAGAATAATGGTCATAATGTTATTATTATTACTGAAGTTCCTTATGGTGTTAATACTGCTGAATTAAAAGATAAAGTAGCAGAACTTGTTCATAATAAAATATTAGATGGAATATCTGATTATCATACTGATTTAAAAGATGGAATTAAAATTACTATTACATTAAAAAGAGATGCAAATCCACAAGTTGTTTTAAATAATTTATATAAACATACAGCCTTTCAAGTATCATATGGAATAATATTTTTAATGTTAGATGGATTAACTCCAAAAACATTATGTTTAAAAGATATTATTTCTAAATATATTGATTTCCAAAGGGAAATTATTATTAGAAGAACTAAATTTGATTTAGAAAAAGCACAATCAAGAGTTCATATATTAAATGGTTTAAAAATAGCTTTAGATAATATTGATGAAGTTATTAAAATAATTAAATCTTCAAAAACTGATGATATAGCAAAAAAAGAATTGAATTTAAAATTTGGGTTAGATGATATTCAATCTGATGCAATACTTGAAATGAAACTTAAAAGACTTACTGGTCTTGAAAGAGATAAGATCGAACAAGAATTAATAGAATTATTAAAATTAATTGATGAATTAAATTCAATTTTAGCAAGTAGTGCTAAAGTTGATGAAATAATAAAACAAGAGTTAATTGAAATAAAAAGCAAATATAGTGATGAAAGAAGAACTTCAATTGATATGTCTGCTATAGATTATATTGATGATGAATCTTTAATTCCTGAAGAACAAACAATGATTGTTTTGACTAAAAAAGGATACATAAAAAGAACAAAACCTGATATTTTTAGAACACAAAATCGTGGTGGAATGGGTGTTAAAGGTATAACAACTAATGAGGAAGATTTTGTTGATCAGGCAATTAGCATTTCCACACACGATCACATATTATTTTTTAGTAACAAAGGTAAAGTATATAGAATGAAAGGTTATGAAATACCTGAATTTGCTAGAACTTCCAAGGGGTTACCTATAATTAATTTATTACAACTTGAAAAAAATGAATATATTACTTCTATAATTTCAATTGACAAAAATACAAAAAAAGAATATTTATTTTTTGCTACAAAAATGGGCATAGTTAAAAAGACAGGTATTAATGAATTTGAAAATATTAGAACTTCAGGTAAAATATGCATTAGTTTAAAAGATAATGATGAATTAATTGGTGTTAAACTTACTTCAGAAAATGATCTTATTCTTTTAGGATCAAGTACTGGAAAACTAGTTAAATTTAATGAAAGCGAAATAAGATCTATGGGTCGAACTGCTTCAGGTGTAAGAGGAATTAACTTAGATGGGGGAAGTTGTATTTGTCTTGAAGTAGTTAATGAAAATAATACTATTTTAGTTGTAACTGAATTAGGATATGGAAAACAAACTTTAGTTTCAGAATATAGACAAACTAAGAGAGGAAGTAAAGGTGTTAAAGCATTAAATGTTACAGAAAAAAATGGTATGCTAGTTTCTGTTAAACTTTCTGATAATAATAAAGATTTAATTTTAATGACAAATATTGGTACAACCATTAAAATACCTATTAATCAAATTTCTAAATTAGGAAGAAATACACAAGGAACGAGATTAATTAATTTAAAAGAAAATCAAAAAGTTTCTACAATAAGTATTGTAGATAAAAATGAAAATATTGATTTAGATGATAATTAAAGATAATGTTTCACGTGAAACATTATCTTTTTTTCTAGTAAATATCTAAAATAATTACGTATTTTATTTTTAATTTATGATGTATGTTTCACGTGAAACATTGCCATTTTTTTAGTAAATACCTAATAAAACATATATTTTATTTTTAATTTATGATGTATATTTCATGTGAAACATTGCTTGTTTTTCTTTGTAAATATCTAAAAAAATATATATTTTATTTTTTATTTATGACTTATGTTTCACGTGAAACATTGTTTATTTTTTTAGTAAATATCTAAAAAATCATATATTTTATTTTTTCTAAATATGATGTATGTTTCACGTGAAACATTGAAAATTATTATTTATTATTTTAATTTACATTTTTCTTATAAATAAAATATATTTAAATTAAATTATTGCAAAAAATGAATTATTTTGATATTATGTATGAGTGCGACAAATATATTGTAAACTGGTCAGATTTGGAAAAAAGCAGCCATATCAATCCCTATTTGTGTGCACTTTTTTAATTTAAAAGGAAAATGTAATTATGAATGAAAAAATAGTAAAAACTCTTATAAAAGAAAGTATAAAATCTTATAAAAAAAATGAAGTTCCAGTTGGCTGTGTAATAGTAAAAAATAATAAGATTATATCAAAAGGTCATAATACGAAAGAAAAAAATAATTGTGCAATATATCATGCTGAAGTAAATGCAATTTTAAAAGCATGCAAAAAGAATAAAGATTGGAGATTAGATAATTGTACTTTATATGTTAGTTTAGAACCGTGTAATATGTGCAGAGAAATTATTCGTCAATCTAGAATACATCATATTTATTATTTAATTAAGTCAAATTTTAATAATGAAAATTATAATAATTTAAATATAAAAGAAATAGATGGATACAGTTTAGAAAAAGAAAAATATTTGATAAAATTAAAAAAATTTTTTGCTAATAAAAGATAGAATAAATAAATAATTATTGATATAATTTAGTTGGGAGGAAAAATGAATTATAAAGTTTTATATAGAAAATATAGACCAAATAATTTTGATGAACTTGTTGGACAGGAAACTGTTAAAACTTTATTAAAAGATAGCATTATAAATAATAAAATTTCTCATGCTTATATTTTTTCTGGACCTCGTGGAACAGGAAAAACAAGTACTGCAAAAATATTTGCTAAAGCAATTAATTGTCAAAATCTTAATAATGGAAATCCATGTGGTATTTGTAGCTCATGTATAAATTTTAAAAATAGCAATGATATTTATGAAATAGATGCTGCTTCTAATACCGGAGTTGATCAAATAAGAGAAATTATTGATAATGTAAAATTAACACCAATAAATTCTAAATATAAAATATATATAATTGATGAAGTCCATATGTTAAGTACAAGCGCTTTTAATGCATTATTATTAACTTTAGAAGAACCCCCAAGCCATGCAATTTTTATTCTTGCAACAACAAATATTGAAGCTGTTCCAATAACAGTATTATCAAGATGTCAAAGACTTGATTTTAAAAAAATTAACACAGAAAATATTATTAATCAATTAAAAATAATTGCAAATAATGAAAATATTGATATAGATGAAGATGCAATTAAAGAAATTGCAATATATTCTGAAGGTGGATTACGAGATGCTTTAAGTATATTAGATCAAATATCAAAATTAAATCAGCATATTTCATATAGTGATGTTTTAAATAATTTAGGCTCTATTTCTACAGATAATATTGATAAACTTTTAGATGATATTAATAATAATAATGTATCAGAAATAATTAATTTTATTAGTAATGTTGAATCTTTGTCAATTGATTATAAAACCTTAATTAAGAAACTTATTAATTTAATAAAAACTAGAGCATTAAATATTAAAAATAATCAAAAAAATGATAGATTATCGTATGATGATTATAAAAAAATGTGTTTTGAATTATCTGATACATTATATAAAATAAATGTTAATGTAAATTTATATTCATTATTAGAATTAATATTACTTGATTATGTTATTACAGAAGAAAATTTAAATGTTGATAAAAAAATATTTGAAGAAAAAAAAGAAGTAAATAATAAAAATAATATAAATAATATAAATAATACATACTATGAAGAACTCGTGAAAATTAGAATTAATAATTGTTTTGTAGATGCTTCAAAAAAATATAAAATAGAAAATACTAATAATTGGAGTAATTTTATTAATTTAGTTGAAGATAAAAAAATTAAAGGTTTAATTGAAGATACTATCGTAGTTCTTTCTTCAAATTCAATAATAGTTTTAACAACAAAACTTGAAAATATGGTTAATGAAATAAATAAAAATATTAATATAATTGAAAATAATTTTAATAATATGTATAATACTAATTATGAACTAATTGCTACAAGTAATGAAAATTGGGAAAATAAAATGAATGAATATAAAATTAATTTATCAAAAAAAATTAGTTATAGTTATATGAAAGAACCAGTATTGAGTAGTAATTATGATGATATTAGTGATATTTTTGATATTGCTAAAATTGAGGAAAAATAAAGGAGGAAAAATTATGAATATGCAACAAATAATGGCTCAAGCACAAAAAATGCAAAAAGACATTATGGCTAAAAAAAATGAAATTGATTCATTAGATTTTGTTGGTAAATCAAATTGGATTGAAATTACATTTAAAGGAAGTAAAGAGGTTTCAAAAGTTAATATTATAAATGATGAAGCATTAAAAATTGAAAATAAAGAAATATTATGTGATATGATTTTCTTAGCTATTAAGGATGCAATGGAACAAATCGATAATAAAACTGAAGAAAAACTAGGATCATACTCTAAAATGAATGGACTTTTCTAAGATGATTTACCCTAAAGTTTTAGAAGAATTGATAAATAATTTTAAAAAGTATCCTACTATTGGTGAAAAATCCGCAGAAAGACTTGCTTTAGCAACATTAGATTTAACTGATGAAGAAGTTTTTAATTTTTCTCAATCTATTTTAAATGCGAAAAAATGTTTGTGTCCATGCAAAATTTGTAATAGTTTAACAGATAAAGATATTTGTGATATTTGTAGTGATGAAAATAGAGATCATAATATTATTTGCGTTGTTGAAGACTATAGAAGTCTTTTATCATTTGAAAAAGCTGGTAACTTCAAAGGTGTTTATCATATTTTAAATGGATTAATTTCTCCAATTGATGATATTTCTCCAGAAGATATTAATATTTCTTCATTAGTAAAAAGAGTTGATAACTTAGATAATCCAGAATTAATATTAGCTTTAAAATCATCTATTGAAGGGCAAACTACAACATTATATATAAAAAAGATATTTGAAAATAAAAATGTATCAATTTCGCGATTATCATATGGTATTCCTATGGGAGCTGAGATAGATTATCTTGACGTATTAACACTAGATAAAGCATTAGATGATCGCAAAAAAATATCATAAATTAAATTGTTTATCATAAATATTAATGAGGACAATATGATAAAAAAAATATTTAACATAGTAAAAAAAATAGTTTTTGCTTTTTTAATACTTTATGGGCTTAATTTAACATTAAATTCTACATCATTAAATATTATCATTCCCATTAATATTATAACTATTTTATTAGTTTCTTTTCTTGGTTTTCCAGGTTTATGTGCCATAATAATATTATTTTTAATAATTTAAGGAGAAAATATGCAGTTGAATAGTACGTTTGAAGACTTATTAAAATTATATAATGAGAATAGATTTTCTCATTGTTATTTATTTGAAACAAATAATATAGAAATGTGTTTCAATAGTTTAAAAAATTTTATAAAGATTATTTGTAATGATGTGCCTAATATTAATGAACTTATTGATAAAAATTGTTATCCAAGCTTAAAAATAATAGAACCAACAAATGGTACAATAAAAAAAGATGAAATTGATAATTTAAAGCAGTCTTTTGCTTTATCTTCAATTTATTCATCTAATAAAATATATATTATAAAAAATCCTGAATTAATGAATTCATCAGCATATAATAAGTTACTTAAATTTTTAGAAGAACCAGAAGATAATATTATAGGATTTTTTATTACTAATTCAAAGGAAAATATAGCTCCCACTATAATAAGTAGATGCGAAATAATTAGAGATATATATAGTGAAGATTTAGATAAAAATTTGCTAAATAATTTAGATTATGAAAAATATATAAATAATGCAAAAAAATATATTGAGATATTAGAACTAGATTATAATAATATTTTTATGTATAATTATAATGTAATTTTAAAGGAGTTTAATGAAAAAAAACAAATCATTTGCTTTTTAAAAGTATTATATGAATTATATGAAAGCGATTTTAATTTAGATAAAAAATTTAAGAATATTCAAAAAAAATTAAAAATATTATTAAAATATTTATATCAAATTCAATATAATGTAAATTTAAATTTAATGCTTGATTCAATGGCTATAGAAATAGGAGAAATTAATGAATAGTTATGCAGTTTCTTATAAAGATAGTAATAAAAGTTATTTTTTTAAATCATCAGAAAAATATGAAATTAATGATGAAGTAATAGTTGATACTGATAAAGGTTTACAATATGGTAAAATTGTAAAATTAGTTGAAGTAGAAAATTTAGATAATTTAAAAATTATATTAAGAAAAGCTACAAAAGAAGATACAGATTCTTTTTATACAAATTTAAAAGATGCAGATATTGCATTAAAAAATGCTAGAAATATTGTAAATGATTTAAAATTAGATATGCATATTATTAATGCAAGTTATAATTTAGAAAGAACACAACTATTATTTAATTTTTATGCTGATGAAAGAATTGATTTTAGAAATCTTGCTAAAAAATTAGCAAGTATATATAGAACTAGAATAGAACTTAGACAAATAGGTGCAAGAGATAAGGCTAAACAGGTTTCTGGTATAGGTATATGTGGTGAGCAATTATGTTGCTCAAGATTTTTGAAACAATTTGACTCGATAACTATGAATATGGCAAAAAACCAAAATATAGCATTAAATCCAAATAAAATTAATGGTTCTTGTGGAAGACTATTATGTTGTTTAAATTATGAAGATGAAGAATATACTACATGTAGTAAAAATTTATTATCTATTGGCACTATTATTAAGTATAATGGAGAAGATGCTACTATTATTGGTGTTGATATTTTAAATAGAAAATATAAAATATTATGTGGTGATCAAAAGATTTTAATTGATTCTAAGCAGGTAGAAAATGATAGTGAAAAATGATTTATTTGATTATCAGAATAGATATATATATCAAGATTCTGATTTTTTTAAATTTTCTGTTGATTCAATTTTACTTTCAGAATTTGTAAATAAATATCCACTTAATGGAAAAATTTTAGATATTTGTACTGGTAATGCAGTAATTCCTTTAATATTATCTAAATATACATCAAATACTATTTATTGCTTTGAAATTCAAGAGTCAGTTGCAAAATTAGCTGAATTATCAATTAAAGAAAATAAACTATCTAATCAAATTAAATTAATAAATGATGATATTAAAAATATAGGAAAATACTATCAAAAAAATTATTTTAATATTATTACATGTAATCCTCCTTATTTTGAATATAATGGCAATATGGTTAATAATTCTAAAGAGAAAATGATTGCAAGACATGAAGTTACATTAAATTTAGAACAAATTTTTGAAATAGCTTCAAATTATCTTGAAAATAATGGTATTATGTATATAATAAATAGGTCTGAAAGATTAGATGAATTAATTAATTTAGGGTTTAAATACAAAATTGGTGTTAAAGAAATTCAATTAATAAAAACAAAGGAAAATGGTAATCCTACTTTAGTTATTGTAAAATGCATTAAAAATTGCAAAAAACATGTTAAAATCAATGATATTAAATGTATTCAAAATTTTTGTTCATATCAAAATATTTTTAAGGAGGAAAAATGAAATTAATTGTGGGTTTAGGAAATCCGGGAAAAAACTATGATAAAACTTACCATAATGTTGGCTTTATCATTTTAGATAATTATATAGCTAATGTACAGTGGAATATTAAAGATAATTATGCTTATAATATCTTAACTATTGAAAATGAAAAAGTAATGTTTCTTAAACCATTAACTTATATGAATTTATCTGGTTTAGCGGTATCAAAAGTTGTTAATTTTTATAAAATACAACCCAAAAATATTTTAGTAATACACGATGATATAAATTTATTATTTGGAAACTATAAGTTTAAATATAATTCTTCTTCCGGAGGACATAATGGAATTAAATCAATAATATCATCTTTAGGTACACAAGAGTTTTGTCAATTAAAAATAGGAATTAATAATAATAGTAATGTTTCATTAAAAGATTATGTTTTATCTTCACTATCACCTTCAGAAATAGAAGATTTAAAAAATAAAAAGTATAATGATATGATAAATTACTATATTAAAAATGGAATAGATATGACTATGAATAAATTTAATTCTAATGAGGTATAAATGGATTATTTAGATAATTATTTTTCATATAAAAATAATGATGTAATATATGGTTTAACTTCAGAGTTAAATGTTTTTTTTGTGTTAAATTTATTTAAAAAACAAAAGAAAAATATAATTGTTTTAACAAGTAGTTTGTATGAAGCTAATAATTATTATAATCTTTTTCAAACTTATACAACAGATGTGTTGCTTTTTATAACTGATGATTTTTTAATTACTAATGCAATTTCTTCTCCAGAACTTAAACTTACTAGATTAAATACTTTAGATAAATTAGGTCTATCAAATTATATTATTATATGTAATTTAAGAGCATATTTAATGTTTTTGCCAAATAAGGAAGAAAAAAATAAAATAAAAATAAGTATAAATGATCAAATTAATAGAGTCGAATTTATTGATAAATTAATGAGTTTTGGTTATAGTAAAGAATCAATAACAACTACGACAGGAGATTTTTCTGTAAGAGGTATGATTATTGACATTTTTTTAATTAATGAGATTCATCCTATTAGAATTGAATTTGATGATAATATTATAGTGGGAATAAGATATTTTGATGAAATTTCACAAACTACTATTAATAAAATTGATACTATAATAATAAAACCTATTTCTGAAATAAAAACTATTAAACCTTCTTCTTTGTATGATTATTGTGGGGATTCAATACTAATTAACATAGATAAACCACAAATAGAGGCATCATTTAAAAAACTATCAGAGGAGGCTATATATTATAATACTCAAAATAATATAACAGAGAAAAATTTTTTTTCTTTAGATGAAATTCAGCCTAGATTTGAGATATCTTTAAATAATTTTAAAACAAATATAAAAGATATTGAGATATATTCTGAACAAATGCAAAATTTTAATAATGACTTAGAACTTTTACAAAATAAAGTAAATAATTGGCAAAAAGAAGGTAAAGAAGTTATTTTTTATTTATCTAACAATAATGAGATAAATAAAATAAAACAAATTATTCCAAATGTTAAAATAATAAAACAAAAAATTAATCATGGATTTATTATTAATAATTTAGTTATTATTGGAGAATATGATATTGATAATATAAAAAGAGATTATAAATATCAAAATAATTTATATGGTGGGAAAAAAATATTGGATTATAATGAATTACAAAAAGGTGATTATGTCGTTCATATAAATCATGGAATAGGAATATATAATGGAATTGTTAGTCTTACAAGTGGGAATATTACTAAAGATTATATTCAAATTATATACTTAGATAATGATAAAATATACGTGCCAGTACAAAAAATTGAAAATATTTATAAGTATTCTGATAAAGATGGTATTAAACCAAAACTAAATAAATTAAATTCTTCAAGTTGGTTAAAAACAAGAAAATATGTTGAATCTAAAGTTAAAGATATAACTAAGGAATTGATAGATTTATATAAAAAAAGAATTTCTATAAAAGTATTACCTTATAAATATTATGAAGAAGAAGAAATATTTGCTAAAGAATTTGCTTATGAATTAACAAAAGATCAACAGCGTGCAATAAATGATATTACAGATGACCTATCAAAAAATGTTCCTATGGATAGATTACTATGTGGTGATGTTGGATTTGGTAAAACAGAAATAGCACTTAGAACTATGTTTAAAGCTATCTTAAATGATAAACAAGTTATATATTTATGTCCTACAACAATTTTATCTAAACAGCAATATAATGTTGCTTTAAAAAGGTTTGCTTCTTGGCCAGTCAATATAAAATTATATAATAGATTTACAACACCAAAAGAAGAAAAAAACATAATAGATGGTCTAAAAAAAGGAACAATTGATATTGTATTTGGTACTCATAAATTATTAAATAATAATTTAGTTTATAAAAAATTAGGTCTTCTTATAATTGATGAAGAACAAAGATTTGGTGTAAAACATAAAGAGCTAATAAAAGAAATGAAAAAGGATATAAATGTTTTAACTTTATCTGCAACTCCAATACCTAGGACATTAAAGATGGCTCTTTCTGGTTTAAGAAGTTTATCAATCATTGAAACAGCTCCTAATAACAGATATCCAGTACAGACATATGTTGTAAGTGAAGATGAATTAATTATTAAAAATGCTATCTATAAAGAATTAGGTCGTAATGGGCAAATATTTATTTTATATAATAATATTTCTGATTTAGAAAATAAAACAAATCATTTAAAGTTACTTTTACCTGAAGCAAAGATACGATATGCTCATGGCCAAATGAATAAAGATGAACTTGATTATATAATGAATGATTTTATTCAACATAATTTTGATATTTTAATTTGCACTACAATTATAGAAAATGGTATAGATATTGCTAATGCTAACACTTTAATAGTATATAATGCAGACTATTTTGGATTATCACAACTTTATCAATTAAGAGGAAGAGTTGGACGTAGTGAAAGAGTTGGTTATGCATCTTTTCTTTATAATAAAAATAAAATGTTAAATGAAATAGCAATAAAAAGACTTCAATCAATTAAAGAATTTACAGCTTTAGGTAGTGGATATAAAATCGCTATGAGAGATTTATCTCTGCGTGGTTCAGGAGATATATTTGGCTCATCTCAAGCAGGTTTTGTTGATAGTGTTGGAGTAAGTTTATATACAAAAATGATAGAAGATGAACTTAAAAAAATTAAAGGTGAATATGTATGTGAAGAAGAAGATGACGAAAAAGCATTAATTAATATAGATACTCATATTGATGATAGTTACGTTAGTGATGAAGATATTAAAATAGAAATTCACAAATTAATAAATGAAATAGATTCATATGATAAATTAATTGAGATTAAAGATATTATTCAAGATAGATTTGGAAAAATTAGTAATAAAATAGAAGATTATATGTATGAAGAATGGTTTGAGAAAATTGCTAAAAAATTAGGTATAAAAAAAGTTTTACAAACTGATAGAATGGTCCAAATTGATTTACCAAAAGAATTATCTTCTAAAGTTAAGGGAGATAAATTATTATATAACGCACTTAGTATTTCAAATAACTTTAAATTATCATATCATCATGAAATTATAAGTATAACTTTATTTTATAAAAATTTACCAGAACATTTTGTTCGATATTTAGTTAGATTATTAAATACATTAGTATAGAAAATTTAAAATATAACACACTATTAAAGAGGTGTGTTTTTGAAAAGTACAGGTATTATAAGAAGAATAGATGATTTAGGTAGAATTGTAATTCCAAAAGAAATAAGAAATCTTTTAAATATTCAAAATGATGATAATATTGAAATTTATATTGAAAATAAAAATATTATCTTATCTAAATATGATAAGGCTATGGATTTAAAAAGTTATGCTGATAAATTAGTTGATATAATTACAGATAATTCTGATATTAGATTATTTATAACTAATAAAGAAATATTTATTACTAAAGGTATATTAGAAAATAATAAAATAGATAATTCATTGCAAAATCTTATAATTGAACGAAAAAAATATGAAAGTAGTACTGAAGATATAATAAATAATTTAAAAGGTTATTTTATTATTTATCCAATAATTATTGATAGTGATTTATTAGGCCTATTTATTTTTTTTAAAGAAAAAGAGTTTAATAATCAAGACAAAAATTTTGCAAATATTATCTTAAAAATTCTTGAAAATAGATAATTATTATGCTAATATTTACTTGTAAATACGTTGATGGAAAAGATTTATAGTAATAATTATTTTTAGAAAGCATTTGATTGATGAAAAAATGTAATAATAGACTATAATGTGGGTTCCGAAGTTTTTACGGGTAATACCCTTATATATAAAGAGCATGTTAAACATGAATTAAGGTGGTACCGCGGGTATATCTCGTCCTTTAGTTCATGTTTTTTTATGAAAGGAAGAAATATATGGAAAGAAAATTTGAAAAAATAAGTTTTAAAGAATTTGCAAAGGATATAAAAGATGATAAAGATCTTTATGATGATGTAATTTTACCTATTAGAAAAACAAGTCAAAGTGCGGGATATGATTTTGTTGCATATGATAAAGTAATTATACATCCTGGAGAAATTGTTAAAATACCATCATCTTATAAAGTTAAATTAAATGCTAACGAAGTACTATTTATTGTGGTAAGAAGTAGTATGGGCTTTAAATATAATATTAGATTATGTAATCAAGTTGGAATAATTGATGCTGATTATTATAATAATGATACAAATGAAGGACATATTTATATAGCACTTCAAAATGAAGGGAATAAAGATTTTGTTATTGAAAAAGGAGATGCTTATGCTCAGGGGATAATATTAAATTATTTAACCTGTGGAGATGAAAATAATAATAAACGTAGTGGGGGAATTGGAAGTACTAATACGGAGGAAATATGAAAGAGAAAAAATTTTATTTAACAACACCAATTTATTATCCATCTGATAATTTTCATATTGGACATTGCTATACAACAATAATTGCTGATGCAATAGCAAGATTTAAAAGACTTGATGGATATGATACATTTTTTTTAACTGGAACTGATGAGCATGGTCAAAAAATAGAAAAGAAGGCATTAGAAAATGGTATTACACCTAAAGAATATGTTGATAAAATTGTAGACAATGCTAAAGACTTATGGAAACATCTTAATATTAGTTATGACAAATTTATTAGAACAACAGATAAATATCATGAAGAAGTTGTTCAAAAAATATTTAAAAAATTGTATGATCAAGGAGATATTTATAAAGGTGAATATAAAGGTTTATATTGTACTCCATGTGAATCATTTTGGACACAAACTCAACTTGATGAAAATGGTTGTTGTCCAGACTGTCATAGAGAAGTTCACGAGGTTAAAGAGGAAGCATACTTTTTTAAATTATCAAAATACCAAAAACCTTTAGAAAAATTTTTGGAAGATAATCCAGATTTTATTGAACCTATTTCCAGAAAAAATGAAATGATTAATAATTTTATAAAACCTGGGTTAGAGGATTTATGTGTCTCAAGAACATCATTTAAATGGGGAGTACCAGTTTCTTTCGATGAAAAGCATGTAGTATATGTATGGATTGATGCTCTTTCAAATTATATTTCAGCTTTAGGTTATTTAACAGATGATGACTCTTTATTTAAAAAATATTGGCCTGCTGATTTACATATTGTTGGAAAAGAAATAATTCGTTTTCATACAATTATTTGGCCTATTATATTAATGGCTTTAGGTTTACCTTTACCAAAGAAGATTTTTGGCCATGGATGGTTAATTGTAGATGGTGGAAAAATATCTAAAAGTTTAGGAAATTATAAAGATCCAAGAGAATATATAAATGCCTATGGAGTTGATGCAGTAAGGTATTATGCTTTAAGAGAAGTACCTTTTGGAAGTGATGGTAATTTTTCTGAAGAAGCATTAATAATAAGAACAAATTCTGATCTTGCTAATATTTTAGGCAATCTTGTTAATCGAACTATTGGAATGATAAATAAGTATTTTGAAGGAAATGTATGCAATAAAAAAATTAATGAAGAACTTGATGAAAATTTAATAAATTATGCTTTAAATTTAAAAGAAATAGTAACAAATTATATGGATAAACTTGATATTTCAAATGCTATTGATTGTATATTTGAACTATTTAGAAAATGTAATAAATATATTGATGATACTACACCTTGGATACTTGCTAAAAGTGAAGAAAATAATGATAGGCTTCAAACAGTTCTTTATAACATTATTGAAAGTATAAGAATTGGAACAGTTTTATTACAAGCCTTTTTACCTACAACTGCGGAGAAAATATTTAGTCAATTAAATACTAAACAAACTACATTTGATACAATTACTTCATTTGGTAATTATGAATCTCCAAACAAAGTAGGAAAACCAGAAGTATTATTTGCAAGGATTGAAAAATAATTATGTTTGTTGATTCACATTGTCATTTATACTCGGAATATTATGATAATATAAATGAAATAATTAATTTATCTAAGAAAGATAACATTTGTTATTTTATTAATGCAGGCTGTGATAAAACATCAAATTTAGAAGTAATAACACTCATGAATAATAAAGACATATTTGGAGTAATAGGATATCATCCTGAATATGCAGATGTAATTACAAAAAAAGATTTAATCCTTTTGGAAGAACAAATAAAATTAAATGAAGTTATTGGAATAGGTGAAATTGGATTAGATTTTCATTATGATGTTTATGATAAAGAAAAACAAAAATATTTATTTAATTACCAACTTAATCTTGCTGAAAAGTATAATTTACCAGTTGTAATTCATTCCCGTGATGCAACTCAAGATACAATTGAAATATTAAAAAAACATAAAATAAAGGGAATAATTCATTCTTTTTCTGGATCTTTAGATACTGCACAAATATATATAAAAATGGGTTTTAAATTAGGAATTAATGGTACTATAACATTTAAAAATTGTAAATTGATTAATACTATAAAGGATATTGGAATAAATAATATTGTTTTTGAAACTGATTGTCCGTATTTAACTCCAGTTCCTTTAAGAGGTAAAAAAAATTATCCTGGCAATATTAAATATATTGTGGAATTTATTTCACAAAATTTAAACATACCTATTGAAAAGTTATCTAATATTACTAATGATAATTTAAAAAAAATATTTAATATTAATATATGATTAGTTTCATATATTTTTTTTAAATATTTACATGATTTTTTATAAATGCTATAATTTATATGATGATATTATGAAAAAGGTATTTAAAATAATAAAAATATTTATTTTAATTTTTGTAATTTGTATTTCTTTTACAAGTAGTTTTATTTATGAATCAAAAATATATAATAATAATCCTAATAAAAAAGTAGATGAAGTTGCAATGGCATTGAAAATAAATGAATTTGACTATGAATCTTTATATGGAGCAAAAGATACGTTAGTTGGGGATCTTACAGGTTATGCATATAATTGTCCATTATGTAGTGGTAAACTTGCTTGTTTAGGTAATTATAATATAACTAATGGTACTACAACGTTTAATGACGAAACATATGGAAATGTGATGATAGTTGCATCAAGTACAAATTTAGCATGTGGAACTATAGTTAGGTTTTCTGTTGATAAATTATCAAGTGAGCCAATACTTGCAATAGTTCTTGATCGTGGGGTAAGAGGTAATAATTTAGATCTTCTTTCTATTAGTGAAGAATATGCAATAAATAATATTGGTAGAGTAGAAATAACATATGACGTATTAAGAAAAGGATGGTAATATGCTTGCAAAAAAAAAATACGGTCAAAACTTTTTAATTAATGAAAAAATTATTCAAGACATAGTTCAATTAATTGATAATGTTCAAAAAAATGATTTAATTATTGAAATTGGCCCAGGAAAAGGAGCTTTAACAAAATATTTAATAAATAAACCATGTAATATTAAGTGTATCGAAATAGATAAAGATATGCATAAATATTTGGATAAATACCAAAGTGAAAATTGTAATATTATTTATAACGATATATTACAAGTTGATTTAAAAAATTTGATATGTAATTATGATAATATATATGTTATTGGAAATTTACCTTATTACATTACAACGCCAATTATTGACTATTTAATTAAAAATATAAAAGCTAAAAAAATGGTTTTTATGGTTCAAAAAGAAGTAGCAGATCGTTTAACAGCTAAACCGAATACAAAAAATTATGGTTATTATACTCTGTATTTAAATTATTATTATAATGTTTATAATGAAATATTTGTATGTAGAAATAATTTTAATCCAATACCTAAAGTAGATAGTGAAGTAATAAGTTTAAATGTTCGTGAAAATATACCTATTGTTGATAAAGAAAAATATTTTAAATTATTAAAAGATGCTTTTTCACATAAAAGGAAGACATTGAAAAATAATTTGATTAATTATGATTTTAATAAGATTCAAAATATATTAAATAAATATAAATTAGATGAAAATGTCCGTGCTGAACAAATTAGTGAAGAAGTTTTTATTGAAATTAGTAAAATAATTTAACTTATGATATAATACTTTTACTTTTTTATGAAAGGGGATAAGTAGAATGAATAAAGTTGTATTAATTACAGGCGCTTCTCGTGGTATTGGGGCTGCATGTGCTACAATTTTTGCTAAAAATGGTTTTAATATTATTATAAATTATTTAAATAGTGAAAAACAGGCTATTTCATTAAAAAAAAGTATAATAAAAAAATACAATGTGAAGTGTGATATATTTAAATGTGATATTTCAAGAGAAGAAGATGTTATTAAAATGTATGATTTTGCAAAAAGTAAATATAATCATATTGATGTTTTAATTAATAATGCAGCAATTAGTAATGATATGGTTATTGAATATAAAAAAACTAGTGATTTCAAAAAAGTTATAGATATTAATTTAATAGGCACATACATTGTAACAAAAATATTTGCCAAAATGATGAATAATGGTTCAATTATTAATTTAAGTTCCACAAATGGAATTGATACTTATTATCCAGAAAGTATTGATTATGATGCTTCAAAAGCTGGTATTATATCACTAACTCATAATTTTGCTAAATATTTTGCACCAAATATTAGAGTCAATGCTATATGTCCAGGTTGGGTAGAAACAGATCAAAATGCAATGCTTGATGATCTTCAACGGAAAGAAATAAATAATAACATATTACTTAAAAGATTTGGATTACCAACTGAAATAGCAAAAGTAATATATTTTATAGCTGTAGAAGCAAGTTATGTTAATAATTCAATTATTAGAGTAGATGGTGGAGAGTTATGTTAAAAATAAATAAAGATGTTTATAAACTATGCGATGAAGCAGAAAATAATTTAAAATCAATATATTCTAAAATAGATAATATTTCTTTTTTTAATAGTAAAAAAGTATTAAATGCATTTATAGAAAATAATATTTCCGAAAGTGATTTTGTTTCTTCAACAGGTTATGGATATAATGATTTTGGTAGAGATAAAATAGAAAAAGTTTATGCAACTATTTTTAAAAGTGAAGATGCTTTAGTTAGAAATCAATTTATATCTGGTTCGCATGCATTAACTATTACTTTATTTGCACTTTTAAGACCCAATGATACACTTTTAAGTATTACTGGTAAACCTTATGATACCCTTGATGAAGTTATTGGTATTAAGGAAAACGATAGTTCTTTAAAGTCTTTTAATATAAATTATGAACAAATTGAACTTAAAAATAATGATTTTGATTATGAAAAAATTAAAGAAGTTATATCTTCTAAATATTATAAGGTAATTGAAATACAAAGATCTAAAGGTTATTCAACTAGAAAAAGTCTATCAATTGAAAAACTTGAAAAAGTTATAAAAGAAATAAGAAAATATAGTCCAAATTCGATAGTTATGGTTGATAATTGTTATTGTGAATTTGTTAGTGAAAAAGAACCAATAGAAATTGGTGCTGATATAGCTGTTGGTTCATTAATTAAAAATCTTGGTGGAGGTATAGCTTCAAACGGAGCATACATAGTTGGGAAAGCAAAATTAATAAAATTATGTGCTGAAAGATTAAATCTTCCCGGAGAAGGAAAAGATGTTGGACCTTCTTTAGGTGCCAATAAATTTATTTTGCAAGGATTATATTTTGCTCCTAATGTTGTAAGTAATGCTGTAAAAGTTGCTATTTTAACAAGTTATTTACTAGAAAAAATTGGTTATGATGTTGAACCAAAATTTAATGAAGAAAGAGTTGATATAGTTCAAAGTATTATTTTTAATAACGAAAAAGATTTAATTAATTATGCTAGGATAATTCAAAATTCAAGTGCAATTGATTCAAATGCATTTATTGAAAAAACTGATATGCCAGGATATAGTGACAAAATTATTATGGCAAGCGGAAATTTTACACAGGGTTCTTCTATTGAATTATCATGTGATGGTCCAATAAGAAATCCATATATTTTATATCAACAGGGTTCATTAACATATGATTATGGTAAAATTGCTGTTTTAAATGCAATTAGTTTTTTATTAAATAATAAATAAGTTCATTTTTTCAACCTTTTTTCATATATTTTATTGGTGATATTATTGAATATAGAAGTTGGTGATTATGTTACAAGAAAATCATATAATAATGATCTTATCTTTAAAGTGCTATCAATTTCCGAAGATAAAGTATATTTAAAAGGTGTATTTGATAGATTATATGCAGATAGTGATATTTTAGACTTAGTAAAAGTAGATAAATGTGATGATAATTTTAACGTTGATTTAGATATAAATAATGATCGTAGTAATTATTTTTATTTACCAGGTAAAATTCTTCATATTGATGGTGATAGTGAATATTTAGAAAAATGTTTAAAATTTTATAAAAATTTAAACATTTATGCTATAGGAAAAAAAATAAATGAAGATAATATAGCAAGTCAATTATCAATATTATTAAAAGAGTTTAAACCAGATATTCTTGTTATTACTGGTCATGATGCATATTATTCAAAGAAGGGTAATAAAGATAATATAAATAATTATAAAAATTCCAAAAATTTTGTTAAAGCAATTAGAGTAGCAAGAAATTATGAAAAAAATCATGAAAAACTTGTAATTATTGCAGGGGCCTGTCAAAGTGATTATGAAGCACTGATTAAAGCTGGAGCAAATTTTGCATCAAGTCCCAAAAGAGTTAACATTCATGCTTTAGATCCTGCTATAATAGCAAGTACAATTGCACTTACAAAAACATCTGAAGAAATTAATGTTATTGATTTAATTAATAAAACAAAATATGGTTCCTCAGGCATAGGTGGAATTATAACTAATGGGCTTATGTATGTGGGGTATCCAAGATGAACATTAATTTTATAAAAGAAAAGTTAAAAGATAACATAGGAAAAAAAGTAAGAGTAACTGTATATGGTCTAAGAAATAAAATAAATTACTATGAAGGATATATATATAAACTTTATCCTAATATATTTACAATCAAAATTAATAATGAAGAAAAAAGTTTTGCTTATAGGGATATAATTACAAAAGATATAAGTTTAAAATATTTTAATTAAAAATGTTCAATTTTACTTGAAAATAATATAATAGTAAGGTAAAATAAAATTGTGAATAAGATAAAGGAGTAGTGATAAGATATGGAAATTACATCAGTAAAAGTTCACAAAACTGAAAGAGAAGGTTCTAGAATGAAAGGATATGCAACAGTAACATTAGATGATTGCTTTGTTGTAAGAAATATCCGTATAATTGAAGGAGACGAAAAACTTTTTATTGCAATGCCAAGTAAAAAAGTAAGTGATGATCGTTATGAAGATATAGCTCATCCAATTAATGCAGAAACAAGAAAAATGTTTGAAGATAAAATTCTAGAAGAATATAATAACCCTTCATCTGAAGAAGAATAATGTAATAAAAAGCGAATATCGCTTTTTTTATTTCTAAAAATATATGTAATTCATATATTTTAATGGAGGGTATTATATGAATGATAAAATTGTTGGTGTAACACATGAAGTAAAAATGATTGATAGAAATATTCTTTCTATTACTGGAATAAAAAGAATAATAAATTTTGATAGTAAAGAGTTTATATTAGAAAGTATTATGGGACCTATTCATATAAAAGGAAATTCCATGGAATTACTATCTTTAGATACTGGAAGTGGTCTTATTAAAATTAAAGGTAAAATAGATAGTTATAATTATATTGATAAAAATGTTAAAAATAAAGAAGAAAGTTTAATAAGCAAACTTTTTAAATGACATCTTTTAAAATATTATTTATATTTTTATTAAATTTTTTATATGGAATATTATTTTTGTTTTTATCATTATTAAATTACAAATTATTTTCAAGTGAAGACAAAATAATTAAATCAATTATATATATTTTATTTATTTTTGATAATGCAATTATTTACTTAATTATATTATATAAAATTAATTATGGAGTATTTCATATTTATTATTTTATTTATTTTATAATTGGTTTAATTTTTGCATATTATATAAAAAATAAAGTGTTAAGTTTATGTAAAAAAATAAAAAATAAAAAATGATTAGTTGACTTAAATATTCCAAAATACTATGATATAGTTATAAGGGTAGATATAGTATGAGAACAAAAAAAGAAAACAAAAGATTATTTTTTATATCATTTATTATAATTGGACTTGTTTTTTTATTAGGTTTTACTGTGTATAAAGATTTTATTATAATCAGTAAAAACAGAAATCAAACTAATAAATTAACAAAAGAATATGAACAATTATTAGATGAAAAAAAATTATTAACTTCTCAAGTTACTAAAATGCAAGACCCTGAGTATTTAGCAAGATATGCTAAAGAAAAATATTTATATTCTAAAGAAGATGAAGTTATCATAAGGATAGATTAATCTTCTTTTTTTATTATTTCATCAATAATGCCATAGTTTTTTGCTTCTTTACTTGACATATAATAGTCTATTAAAGTATCTTTTTCTATTTTTTGCTTTTTTTGGTTTGTATTTTTTGCAAGAATTGTGTTTATTTTATCTTTTAATTTAATTATTCTTTCTGTTTGAATTTTTATATTACTTGCTTTTCCTTCATAACCACCAAGTGGCTCATGTATCATTATTTCAGTATTTTCAAGTGCATATCTTTTATGACCACTAGAAAGTAAAAAAGCACCCATACTTGCACAAAGTCCAATGCCAATTGTTATAACATTACTTTTTATATAATTCATAGTATCATATATTGCAAGACCAGATGAAATACTTCCTCCAGGAGAATTAATGTATAAATATATATCGTTATTATTTTCTTTATCTAAATATAAAAGCTCACTTACAATTATATTGGCATTACTATCATTAATTTCACCAGTTAAAAAGATTATTCTATATGTTAAAAGAAAAGAATAAATATCATATGAATATTCATGATTATTTTTTTGCTTTAAAATCATAGGTATATTAAACATAATTTTTATCACCTATAAATATAATAAGATTATCAAAATAATTTTATTCATATTTTTTATAGATTTATTAAACAAAATATGATATTGTTATTAATATAAGGGGTAATGATAATGGACGAAATAATTATTTCATTAAATGATGGCACAAAAATTAATGCCATGAAAAATACTACATATTATGAATTGAGTAAAAAATGTAAAAATGCCGATAATATAATTGGTGTTTTAGTAAATAATAAAATAGCTTCATTAAATGATAAAATTGTTAAAAATGAAAATGTTTCTTTTATAGATATTACAAATTCACTTGGTAATAGAATATATGTTGCTGGTCTTAAAATGGCTTTTGAATGTGCTGTATATAAAACTTTTCCTCAAGTTAAGTTAAGTTATGCATATAGTGTTCCAAAAGGTATTATAGCATATTTAAATTATGATAAATTACTTCTTAATGAAGATATTGATTTAATACGAAAAAAACTAAAAGACATAATTAATCAAAATTTGAAATTTCAAAAATTAATTATCAAAAATTCAGATGCAATTAGTTATTATGAAGATGTTGGTAACTTAGTAAAAGCATGTAATATAAAAAATATAGTTGATCCAACAGTAGTTTTATACCAACTTGACGATTTAATTAATTATTATTATTCTGAAATGCCATATTCTACTGGATCTTTAACAAAGTATGATATTAAATATTTAGGAAAAAATATGGTTGTTATTATATATCCTGAAGAAAATTCTAGTGGAAATGTCCCAGAATATATTAATTATAAAGGAATAATAGATTCATATGTAAATAGTCAAAAGTGGCTTGACATAATGAAAGTTCCATATATTAAAGATGTAAATAATGAAATAAGTAATGGTAAAATAGCAGATTTTATAAAATCATGTGAATTAAATTTTAATATTGAGATTAATGAAACTGCTAAAGAGATATCTAAAAACTCTAATATTAAATGTGTTTTAATATCTGGCCCATCTTCAAGTGGTAAAACGACAATTACTAAAAGATTAGCATCATATTTTAAAATATATGGATTAGATCCAATAGTAATATCTATAGATGATTATTATCATGAAAGAGTTGATAGCCCTAAAGATGAAAATGGAGAATATGATTTTGAATGTTTAGAGGCAACAGATATAAATTATTTAACAAATGATATAGTTAAATTATTTAATGGCGAATTAATTACATTACCTAAATTTAATTTTGTTACAGGAACTAAAGAATTATCTTCGAAAAAGATTCAAATTAAAGATAATAGTATAATTTTATTTGAAGGATTACATGCTATAAATGATAAACTATTATCTTTTATACCAAAGGAAATGAAATATAAAATTTATGTTAGTCCTTTTATACCAATAAATATAGACCAACAAAATTATATTTCAAGTAGTGATTTAAGATTACTTCGAAGAATAGTTAGAGATTTTAGAACAAGAGGATATGACGTTGGTTCAACAATAAAAAATGCAACAAAGGTTAAACGTGGGGAAGATAAATATATAATTCCTTTAATACCTACAGCAGATAAAATAATTAATACTTCTTTATCATACGAAGTAGGTGTTTTAAAGGTATACATTGAACCATTATTATATTCAGTTCCGATTAGTTCACCTTATTATGGCGAAGCAAGAAGATTTTTAAGTTTTTTAAAACAGTTTTATACAATTAGTAGTGAGTATATTCCAAAAGACTCAATATTAAGAGAATTTATAGGAGGAAATGAAGATGATTAAAGTAGCAATAAATGGATTTGGAAGAATAGGAAGACTTGCTTTTAGGCAAATGATAACTTCTACAGATTATGATATAGTAGCTATTAATAATAAGGATTTAACTGCTGATGAAGCAGCGTATTTAATCAAATATGATACTGTACATAATACATTTCATGAAAATGAAATTACTTTTGATGGTAATGAACTTGTTATAGCTGGTGTTAAAAGAGTAAAATTATTTTCTGAACTTGATCCTACTAAACTTCCTTGGAAAGAATTAGAAGTAGATTTAGTTTTAGAATGTACTGGTGCTTTTACAAATTATGAAGGAGCTTACAAACATATTTTAGCAGGTGCTAAAAAAGTTTTAATTTCTGCTCCTGGAAAAGATGAAATGCCAACAATAGTAAGTGGCGTAAATGAAAACATTTTAAAACCTACTGATATTATTGTAAGTGCGGCCAGTTGTACAACTAATTGTTTAGCGCCTTTATTAAAGATTATTGAAGATAATTTTGGAATTGAAAAAGGCTTTATGAGTACAATACATGCCTTAACGGCAGATCAAAATAGTTTAGATAATTTTCATAAGAAAGGTATTAATTCACGCAGAGGCAGAGCAAGTATTCAAAATATTGTACCTACATCAACAGGTGCTGCAAAAGCAATTGGTCTTGTTATTCCATCTTTAAATGGTAAAATGGATGGCATAGCATATAGAGTTCCATGCATCGATGGTTCTATGATAGATGTTACGTTGGAATTAAAAAGAAATACTTCAAAAGAAGAGATTAATGAAGTTATCAAAAAAAATCAAAGTTCTGCATTAATATATACTGAAGCACCATTGGTATCAAGTGATGTAATTGGAAAAAAATGTGGTTGTTTATTTGATAGTTTATTAACAAATGTTATTGAAGTAGATGGAAAACAACTTGTTAAACTTACTGCTTGGTATGATAATGAATATGGATATACTGCTCAAATGTTAAGAACTGCTGTTAATATGTTTAAGGGTGTTGATAAATGAAATTTATAGATGAAGTTGAAATAAAAGATAAAAAGATCATTTTAAGATGTGATTTTAATGTTCCTATTGAAAATGGAAATATTAAAGATAATACAAAAATAAAAAAAAGTATTAAAACAATTAATTATTTATTAGAAAATAATAATGCAATTATTTTATTAAGCCATCTAGGTAGAGTTAAAACGAGAGAAGATAAAATTAATAATACATTATTACCAGTTGCAAAAGAACTAAGTAAATTTCTTAATAAAGAAGTAACATTTATTAATGAACCAGTTGGTATGAAAGTTTTAAATGCAGTAAAAAATTTGAACTATGGTGAAATTATTTTGCTAGAAAATACTCGTTTTTGTGATTATCCTGAAAAACTTGAAAGTCATAATGA
Organism: bacterium; assembly: GCA_029100545.1. Lineage (GTDB taxonomy): Bacteria > Bacillota_I > Bacilli_A > RF39 > UBA660 > UBA6448. The sequence continues at coordinate 56,242 of JAQXPH010000012.1, forward strand.
TTTGAATTTGGCAAAATATTGGTCAGTTTTAGCGGATATTTTTGTTGTTGATGCTTTTGCTACATTACATAGAAACCATTCTTCAGTTGCAGGAATATCAAAATATTTACCAACATATTATGGATTACTCGTTAAAGAAGAAATTATAAATTTAAATCCTCTTGTTGAAAATATTCAAAGACCTTTTACTGTATTTATGGGGGGAGCTAAAGTTGATGATAAATTAATATATATTAAAAATTTATTAAAAAAATGCGATTACCTTCTTATTGGAGGTGGTATTGCAAATTCATTTTTATTTGCATGTGGATTTGATGTGATGGATAGTTTGTGTACCACAGATGAAATTACGATTTCAGAAATAAAAGAATTAATTAAAGAGTATAAAGAAAAAATAATATTACCTATTGATTTTGTAATTGAGGATAATAAAATATTAGATTTAAATACTAAATCAGTTAATAAATACATTAGTTACTTTCAAAAGAGTAAAACAATTTTTATTAATGGTACATGTGGTGTATTTGAAAATAAAAGATATGCAAATGGTACTATTAAATTATTTCAATCTTTAAGAGACATTGATGCATACAAAGTTGCTGGAGGAGGAGATACTCTTAATGCAATTCATATGTATAATTTGACAAATTATTTTTCTTTTTTATCAAGTGGTGGTGGAGCGTCATTAGAATATATTAGTAGTGATCATTTAAAAGCAATAGATTATATTGAAAAAGTATAATTTATTGCTTTTTTACAATTTTCGACAAAAATTTACGTAAATTTTCAATAATTTACAAAAAAAATTCTTGCATTTTGTTAAAAAATAGGGTATTATCTAATTGCGTGTTGGCTGTATATTTAGAAAGAGGAGATTATGAATACTAGCATCAGAGCTATAGTAGTAGATGACAATACTGTGGCAGTAAACAACTTAAGAAAATATTTTAATCAAAATGATCGAATAAAGATTGTCGCATCTTTTTCTAATGGAGAAGAAGCATTAGAATATTTGATTAACAATAATGGCGAAATTGATTTAGTAATATTGGAATTGCTAATCCCAAGACTTGACGGAGCTACTTTACTCGAGGAAATAAAAAGTAGAAAATTGACTCCAAAAATTATAGTTACATCTGGATATAAAGATAATAATATAATTAACGACTGTGCATTCTACAATGTATGTTATTATTTAATAAAACCATTTAGTATATTATCTTTAGAAAAAAGAATTAATGAAGTATTTGAATCCAAAAATTTATCTTTTAGCAAAAATAATAGTTTAGATCTTGAAATAAGTCAATTACTTCATAATTTGGGTATTCCGTCACATATAAGAGGATATAAATATATTAGGGATGGTATTTTAATAATTTATAATAACGAATCGGTTTCACTTGTTACTAAAGAAATATATCCACAAATTGCATTAAAATACGAAACTACGCCATCAAGAGTCGAAAGGGCAATAAGGCATGCAATTGAAGTTAGTTGGATCAGGGGGGACATTAATTTAATGGAAGATTTATTCGGATTTAGTGTCAGCTGTGAAAAATCTAAACCAACTAATTCTGAGTTTTTAACTACAATTGCAGATCGTATTAAACTAGACAGTAAAGCTTTTTAGAAAACTACTTTTAAAGTAGTTTTTTTATGACTAAATTTGCACTTCTTTACTTATTATGTTATTATTTTTATGGAGATTTATAATTATATGAAAAAAGTATTAACAATAATTTTAGATGGTTTTGGATTTAGACAAGAAGAAACAGGAAATGCTATAAAGAAAGCTAATATGGTAAATTTTAATAAATTTTATAATGAAAATCCTCATACAACACTTCATGCTTCTGGACATTATGTTGGCCTTAATGATGGTCAATTTGGTAATAGTGAAATTGGCCATATGACTATAGGTGCTGGGAGATTAATAAAATCAAGAGAAGTTCTTGTTGATGAATTTTTAGAAAATATTAACAATAATGAATCAGAAATAATTCAAAAATTAAAATTATCAGTAGAAAAAAATATACATATTATGGGTTTATGTAGTGATGGAAATGTTCATGCTGGAATTGATGATTTTATTAAAATGTACGAGTTTTTAATTAAAAATGGTTGTAAAAATATATATTTTCATTTAATTACAGATGGTAGAGATACTGAAATTAATTCTGCATATAAATATATAAAAAATATTGAGGATTTAATTAATAAAAATAAAGTTGGAACTATTGCAACTATATGTGGAAGATATTATGCAATGGATAGAGATGAGAATTATGATAGAACTTTAGTATATTATGATTTAATAACAAAAGGTAAAGGAATTAATATATTAAATATTCAAAATGCTATTAATGCTTATTATAATAAAAATGTTTATGATGAATTTTTGAAACCAATGGTAGTAGATGAAAAAGGATTAATTAAAGATGATGATGTACTTTTATGGATGAATTATAGAACTGATAGAAGTAAGCAAATATTGCTTTCATTATCTAGTCCAAAATTTGATAAATTTAATACTTTAAATCTTAATAAATTAGAAATTTATACTTTTTTTAATCATGATAAACAAATTAATGCAAATATTTTAATTGAAGAACCGAAAATAGATAATAGTTTGGGATTATATTTAGCTAAACTTGGCATAAAACAAGCAAGAATAGCTGAAAGTGAAAAATATCCTCATGTAACATATTTTTTTGATGAAGGAATAGATGGTAAGATTGCAAATGTTGATAAATTTCATATACCTTCACCGGAAGTAGCTACATACGATTTAAAACCTGAAATGAGTATTGTTGCTGTTACAAAAAAAATTATAACTTGTATGGAACAAGATTATGATTTTATACTTGCTAATTTTGCAAATCCAGATATGGTTGGACATACAGGAAATTTTGATGCTACTGTTAATGCTTGTATGGCAATTGATATATGTCTTGCAAAAATATTTGAATATGCGGAAAATAATTTTTATAAAGTTATTATTTTAGCTGATCATGGCAATGCAGATACTATGTTAAATGAAGACGGTAGTGTTTGCACTACTCATAGTATGAGTGATGTTCCATTTGTAATAAATGATAGTAAAATATCTTTAAAAGATGGAGGAGACTTAACAAATGTTGCACCAACAATATTAGATTATATGGATATTTCTATTCCAGAAGAAATGACTAGTGAATCATTAATTATTGAGGAAGCATAAAAATATTATGCTTTTTTTGTGAAAAAATATCAAAAAAATGCTTGATATTTCATGTAATAATGTGGTATTATTATCTTTGTATGACTGCGGTGATGTGCAAGGTTGCTGATACACTAGGAATAGTTGGTAAATATATTTCAAATTGTATTAGGTAATTTGTACGGAGCAAGCCTATATTTAATATAGACGAAAGGAGAAAATAAAAAATGGCAAAACAAGAAATTCGTATTACTTTAAAAGCATATGATCATCGTATATTAGATGTAGCAGCTGGAAAAATATGTGAAACAGTAAAAAGAACTGGTGGTGAAATATCTGGACCTGTACCTCTTCCTACTGAAATTGAAAAATTTACTGTATTAAGAGCGGTTCACAAATATAAGGATTCTCGTGAACAATTTGAAAGAAGAACTCACAAAAGACTTATAGATATTAAAAATCCAAGCAAAGAAACTGTTGATGCGCTAACTCATTTAGATTTACCAAGTGGCGTACAAATTAATATTAAATTATAAAAAAAGGAAGGAAGGAAAATATGAAAGGAATCTTAGGACGCAAAGTTGGAATGACTAGTGTTTTTTCTAAAGATGGTAAGTTAATACCTGTTACTGTTGTTGAAATATTACCTAATAAAGTAATGCAAGTAAAAACAGTTGAAAAAGATGGTTATAATGCAATTCAACTTGGCGTAATTGACAAAAAAGAAAAAAATGCAACTAAAGCAGAAATCGGAAGTGCAAAAAAAGCAAATACAACTCCTAAGCGCTTCTTAAAAGAAATAAGAGATTATGATGGCTCTTATAATATAGGAGATGAAATTACGGCTGATATCTTTACAGTTGGAGAAATTGTTGATGTAACAGGTACTACAAAAGGTAAAGGATTTGCAGGTGTAATTAAAAGACATAATCAATCTAGAGGTCCTATGGGACATGGTTCACATTATCATAGAAGACCTGGTTCACTTGGAACAATGCTTCCAAAAAGAGTATTAAAGGGTAAAAAATTAGCTGGACATATGGGTGTTGAAACAGTTACAATTCAAAACCTTGAAATTATTGAATCTAATGCTAATGAAAATTATATATTAGTTAGTGGTAATGTACCAGGAGCAAAAAATTCATTAGTTTTAATTAAAACAGCTGTTAAAGGTAACAAAAAAGTTAATCCTAAAGAAATAATTTCTTATGTTGAAGAAACAGTAGTAGATACTCAAGAAGTTGTTTCAGAAGTTAATCAAGAAGTTACTGAAGTAAAGGAAGACAAGTAGTCTTTTAAAGGAGGATAAAATGACAAAAGTAAGTATTAATAATTTAAAAGGCGAAAAAGTTGGCGATTTAACATTAAAATCAACTATTTGGACAGTAGATATAAATGCAAATGCAATGAAAAAAATGGTTAGACTTCAACTTGATTCTTCAAGACAAGGAACTGCAAAAACAAAGACTCGTGCTGAGGTATCTGGTGGTGGAAGAAAACCATGGAAACAAAAAGGAACTGGTAGAGCAAGACAAGGTTCTATTCGTGCTACACAATGGCGTGGTGGTGGAATAGCTTTAGGTGTAAATCCAAGAGATTATTCATTTAAAATTAATCGTAAAGAAAGAGTTCTTGCGTTAAAAAGTGCTCTTGTTTCAAAATTAAATGACAAAAAAATATTAGTTGTTGATAGCCTTAAACTTAATGATTTAAAAACAAAAACTGGTGTTCAACTATTAAAAGATTTAAAACTTGAAGGAAAAGTATTATTTGTTGCTAATGAAGATGCTGAAAATCTTTATATGGCTACAAGAAATTTAAATAATGTACTTGTATTATTCCCAGATGAAATCAATGTTTATGATATTTTAAACGCTGATGAATTAGTATTTGATGAAGCAAGTATTAAAATGGTAGAGGAGGCTCTTAAATAATGAGACATTATTCTGATATTATTATTGCTCCGGTTGTTACTGAAAAAACAATGACTTTAAGAAATGAAAATGTTTATACATTTAAAGTAGCCAAGGATGCAAGCAAAGATGAAATTAAAAATGCTGTTGAAAATGCATTTAATGTAAAAGTAGCAAGTGTTAATACACTTAATACTAAATCTAAAAAAAGAAGAGTTGGAAAGTATCAAGGAAGAACTAAAACTTATAAAAAAGCTATCGTTACTTTAAAAGATGGTTCTTCTATCGATCTTTAGTAGAAAGGAGAAATTATGGCTATAAAACATTATAAACCAGTTACAAATGGTAGAAGAGGCATGAGCACTCTAGCAAATGACGAAATAACTAGCAAAACTCCTACTAAAGGTTTACTTAAAAAAGTTAAAAAAACTGGTGGTAGAAATAATCAAGGTAAAATGACAGTTAGACATATTGGTGGCGGCTCTAAAAGAAAATATCGTGTTATTGATTATAAAAGAGATAAAATTGGTGTTTCAGGAAAAGTTGCAACTATTGAATATGATCCAAATAGAACTGCTAATATTGCTTTAATTAATTATAAAGATGGAGAAAAAAGATATATTATTGCTCCAAAAGATTTAAAAGTTGGCGCTATTATTGAAAATGGTGAAAATGCTGATATTAAAGTTGGAAATTCTTTACCACTTAAAAATATACCAGTTGGTACTTTAGTTCATTGCATTGAATTAAAACCAGGCAAAGGTGCTGAACTTTGTCGTAGTGCTGGAGCATCTGCTCAAATACTAGGTAGAGAAGGAAAATATGTTTTAGTTAGACTTCAATCAGGAGAAACAAGAAAAGTTCTTGATACATGTAAAGCTACAATTGGTGTTGTTGGTAATGAAGATGCTAATCTTGTTAATATTGGTAAAGCTGGTAGAACTAGACATATGGGAATAAGACCAACAAATAGAGGTTCAGTAATGAATCCTAATGATCACCCTCATGGTGGTGGTGAAGGTAGAGCTCCAATTGGTAGAAAGAGTCCAATGACTCCTTGGGGTAAACCTGCTCTTGGCGTTAAAACAAGAAAACCTAAAAAGGCTTCTAGCAAGTTAATTGTTAGTAGGAAAACTAAATAGGAGGAAATATGGCAAGAAGTTTAAAAAAAGGTGCTTTTGTTGATGAAAGCATTTACAATAAAATAGTTAAAATGAATAATGAAAATAAAAAATCAGTTATAAAAACTTGGTCAAGAAGAAGTACTATTTATCCTGAATTTGTAGGACATACAATTGCAGTTCATAATGGTAAAGATTTTATCCCAGTTTATATTACTGAAGAGATGGTAGGCCACAAATTAGGCGAATTTTCACAAACTCGTAAATTTACTGGTCATGCAGGAAATAAATAGGAGGTAAAATGGAAACTTATGCAAAACATAATACTGCAATGATTAAACCTAGACTTGCAAGGATGACTATGGATTTAATTCGTGGAAAAGATGTTGAAACTGCAAGAGGTATACTTGAAAATACAAATACAAAAGCAAGTAGATTAATTATAAAGGTTTTAAATTCTGCAGTCGCAAATGCTGTTAATAATTTTGGTGCTAATGAAAGTGATTTAGTAATTAGTAAATGCTTTATTAATCCAGGACCTATTTATAAAAGAATTCAATTTGCATCTCGTGGTAATGTTGATAGACATGATAAAAGAACAAGTCATATAGTTGTATATGTAACTGATAATAAGGAGGAAACGAAATAGTATGGGACAAAAAGTAAATCCTATAGGATATCGTATTGGAGTTAATAAAGATTGGGATTCTAAATGGTATGCTGAAAAAGATTATTCAACTAAATTAATTAACGATATTAAAATAAGAGAATATATTGAAAAAAATCTTAAGAGTGCTTCTATTTCAAAAGTTATAATTGAAAGAAGGAAAAATAAAGTTGAACTTACAATTTATACAGCAAGACCTGGTGTAATAATCGGCCGTGGTGGTGAAGATATTGAAAAACTTAGAAAGAAAATTTCTAAATTAGTAAATGAAGATGTTTACATTAATATTGTTGAAGAAAAAAATCCTGACTTAAATGCACAATTAGTAGCTGATAACATTGCTATGCAAATTGAAAATAGAGCACCATTTAGAAGTGTTCAAAAAAGAGCAATAAGAAATACTATGAAGGCTGGTGCTAAAGGAATAAAAACAGCTGTTTCTGGTAGACTTGGTGGAGCTGAAATGGCTAGAACTGAAGGCTATACTGAAGGAACGGTTCCTTTACATACAATAAGAGCTGATGTTGATTATGCAACTAGTGAAGCAAATACTATTTATGGTAAAATTGGTGTAAAAGTATGGATCTATAAAGACGAAATTCTTGACACTAAAAAAGTAAAGAAGGGGGAGATTAAAAATGTTAATGCCAAAAAGAACTAAATATCGTAAAAGTCATAGATTAAGTTACGAAGGCAAGGCAAAAGGAAATCTTACTCTAACTAATGGTGAATATGGTCTTCAAGCAATTGAAGGTGGATGGATTTCTGCTCGTCAAATTGAAGCTGCCCGTATTGCAATGACACGTTATATGAAAAGAGGAGGAAAAGTTTATATAAATATTTTCCCACATATGCCTAGAACAAGAAAACCACTTGAAACTAGACAAGGTAAAGGTAAAGGTAACGTAGAAGAATGGGTTGCAGTTGTTAAAAATGGTAAAATTATGTTTGAAGTTAGTGATGTTTCTGAAGAAATAGCTAGAGAAGCTTTAAGACTTGCTTCACACAAATTACCAATTAAAACAAAATTTGTTATGAAGGAGAGTGAAACTCTTGGAAATTAATGAAATTAGAAAAATGTCTAAACAAGATATTTTAAAGAAAATTAATGAAGATAAAGAAGAATTATTTAGAAAAAGAATGGCTCAATCTTCTGGAACTTTAGAAAATCCTGCAGTACTTAGAACTTTAAGAAGAGAAATTGCAAGATTAAAAACAATATTAAAAGAAAAAGAAATGGATGGTGAAAAATAATGGAAAACAGAAAACAAGAATTAGTTGGAAAAGTTGTTAGTGATAAAAATAATAAAACTATTACTGTTTTAGTTGAAACTTATAAAAAACATCCATTATATGGCAAAAGAGTTAAATACTCTAAAAAATATGCAGCTCATGATGAAAAAAATGAAGCAAAAGTTGGAGATACAGTTAGAATTTCAATGACTAGACCTCTTTCTAAATCAAAAAGATATGAATTAGTTGAAGTTGTTGAAAAAGCTGTAATTTTATAGGAGGCTAATTATGGTAATGCAAGAAAGTAGATTAAAAGTTGCTGATAATAGTGGTGCACGTGAACTTTTAGTAATCCGTGTTATGGGTGGAAGTAAAGTTAAAAGTGCTAATATTGGTGATGTAGTAGTCGGTACAGTAAAAAAAGCTATACCTAATAGTCCTGTAAAAGAGGGTAAAGTAGTAAAAGCTGTAATTGTTAGAACAGTTGAAGGTGTAAGAAGAAAAGATGGAAGTTATATCAAATTTGATGATAACGCATGTGTTCTTATTAAAGATGATAAATCACCTATTGGTACAAGAGTTCTTGGCCCAGTAGCAAGAGAACTACGTGAAAAGGAATATAACAAAATTATATCTTTAGCACCAGAGGTTTTATAGGAGGATGTATGAAGGTTAAAGTCGGAGATACAGTTAAAATTATTGCTGGTAAAGACAAAGGCAAAGAAGGCAAAGTAATTAAAACATACAAAAAATTAGATAAAGTTGTTGTTGAAGGATTAAATATTGTAAAGAAACATTCAAAACCTAGAACTAATCAAGATAAGGGCGGAATATTTGATGTTGAAGCTCCAATTCATATATCTAATGTAAAAGTTATTTCTAATACTAAAGAGGATAAAGCAAAAGTTAAAGAAGTAAAAAATAGTGAAGAAAAGGTAACTAAGAAAAATACTTCTAAAAAAAAGGAAACAAAGTAGGTGAGTTATGAGTAATTTTAAAACTTTATATGAAAAAGAAATTAAAGATAGTCTAATGAAGGAATATAATTACACAACTGTTATGCAAGTACCTAAAATAACAAAAATTGTTATTAATATGGGTGTTGGCGAAGGTAGTAATGATTCTAAATTTATTGATGCTGCTGTTAAAGATTTAACTTTAATAACAGGTCAAAAACCTATTGTTACAAAAGCTCGTAAATCAATTGCTGGTTTTAAATTAAGAGAGGGACAACCAATAGGTGTTAAAGTTACACTTCGTGGTGAAAAAATGTATGCTTTCTTTGAAAAATTAATTAAAATTGCACTTCCTCGTGTTAGAGATTTTAGAGGTGTATCACCAAAAAGTTTTGATGGAAAAGGAAATTATACATTAGGTGTTAAAGAACAATTTATTTTTCCAGAAATTAATTATGATGATGTTTTAAAAATTAGAGGTATGGATATTGTTATTGTAACAACAGCTAACACTAATGATGAAGCACGTAGTTTACTAAAAGCATTTGGAATGCCTTTTAGAGGATAAGGAGAGAAAATATGGCAAAAAAGAGTATGGTTGTAAAAAACAATCGTAAACCTAAATTTCAAGTTAGAGCTTATACTAGATGCAAAAGATGTGGTAGACCTCATGGTGTACTAAGAAAATTTGGCTTATGTCGTATTTGCTTTAGAGAACTTGCTAATAAAGGACAAATTCCAGGCGTTAAAAAATCTAGTTGGTAGAAAGGAAGATATATATGTTTGTACAAGATAAAATAGCAGATATGCTAACAAGAATAAGAAATGCAAATCAAATGAAATATACTGAAGTTGAAGTTGAAGGAACTAAAATCACTAAAGGTATTGCTCAAATCTTAAAAGATGAAGGTTATATCGAAGATTATAAATATACAAAAAAATCAACTGGTGATAAAATGACTTTAACACTTAAGTATGGTTCTAAAAAAGAAAGAGTAATAACTGGTCTTAAAAGAGTAAGTAAATCTGGACTTAGAGTTTATGCACAAGCTGATAAACTTCCTAAAGTATTAAATGGACTAGGTATTGCAATTATTTCTACTTCTAAAGGTTTAATGACTGATAAAGAAGCTAGAGAAAATGGGTTAGGAGGTGAAGTACTTGCCTATATCTGGTAAGTAATTTATGAGTAGAATTGGTAATAGAAGACTTTCTATCCCAGAAGGCGTAGAAGTAAAAGTTCAAGATAATATGGTTACAGTAAAAGGTCCAAAAGGAGAATTATTACTTGAAATAAGCCCATTAATAAAAGTTGTTGTTGAAAATAATGAAGTACTAACTGAAAAAGTTCAAGATACTAAAGAATCAAATATCCTTTCTGGTACTACTAATTCAAATATTAGTAATATGATTGAAGGTGTTAGTAAAGGATATACTAAGGGACTTGAAGCTGTAGGTGTTGGTTATAGATTTAGTGTTTCTGGTAAAAAAATTGTTGTTTCTGCAGGATATTCTCATCCAATTGATGTAGAAATACCAGATGGAATAAACGTTACTGCACCATCAAATACAGAACTTGAAATTAGTGGAATTGATAAACAAAAAGTTTCTGAATTTGCGGCAAATGTTCGTAAAATAAGAGAACCTGAACCTTACAAAGGAAAAGGTATTCGTTATAAAGGTGAACATGTTCGTCGTAAAGAAGGAAAGAAAGCGGCTAAGTAAAGGAGTATAATATTATGAATAATAAAGAAAAAAGAGAAGCTAGAATTAGAAGACATGTTAGAGTTAGAAAAAACATTTCTGGTACTTCTGAAGCACCAAGACTATGTGTTTTTAGATCTAATAAAGCAATTTATGCTCAAGTTATTGATGATACAAAAGGTATAACTTTAGTTAGCTCATCTTCACTTGAACTTAAACTTAAAAATGGTGGCAATATTGAAGCTGCTTCTAAAGTAGGTAAAGATATTGCTGAAAAATGTAAAAAATCAAAAATTAAAAAAGTTGTATTTGACCGTGGTGGATTCTTATATCATGGAAGAGTAGCTGCCCTTGCTGAAGCTGCAAGAGAAGCTGGATTGGAATTTTAAGGAGGCATTATGGCAAAAGAATTTGAAAACAAAAAAAATAATTTACTAGAAGAAAAAGTAATTAATATAGGTAGAGTTACAAAAGTTACTCAAGGAGGAAGACATTTTCGTTTTAGTGCAACAGTTGCAGTTGGAAATCGTAAAGGTTTAATTGGAATTGGTACAGGAAAAGCTAATGAAGTTCCTGAGGCTATTAAAAAAGCATTACAAGCTGCTAATAAAAATGTTGTAAAAATTTCCCTTGTTGACAATCGTACAATTCCTCATGAAGCAACTTATAAAGTTGGAAGAGCTGTAGTATTACTAAAACCTGCTAAAGAAGGTCGTGGAATTATCGCTGGTGGTGCAGCAAGAGCTGTTCTAGAACTAGCTGGTGTAAAAGATATTGTTGCTAAATCTTTAGGAAGTAATACTCAAGTTAACGTAGCAAAAGCTACTTTAGGAGCTCTAACAATGCAAAGAACAAAAGAACATATTGCTGAACTTAGAGGAAAGAAAGTTGAGGAATTATAATGAAATTAGAAAATTTACCAAAAACCAATGAATTTAAGGCTAGAAAAAGAGTTGGTAGAGGCCCAGGAAGTGGAATGGGTAAAACATCAACTCGTGGTGAAAATGGTCAAAAATCAAGAAGTGGCGCATCTATTAAACCTTGGTTTCAAGGAGGACAATCACCTTTATATAGAAGAATTCCAAAAAGAGGTTTTAATAATAAAAACTTTGCAGTAAGATATGCCACAATTAATTTATCTGATTTAAATAATTTCTTTAATGATGGTGATGTTGTAACTCCTGAAATATTATTTGAAAGAAAAATACTTAAAAAAGAATTAAATGGAGTTAAAATTTTAGGAAATGGCAATTTAGATAAAAAATTAACTATTAAAGCTCATCGTTTTACTAGTGCAGCTGTTACTAAAATTAATGATGCTGGTGGTAAAGCAGAGGTGATTTAGATGTTTCACGGTTTTTCAGGATTTTTTAAGAAAAGTAACAAAGACTTAAGAAAAAAAATCTATTTTACATTGATGTGTCTTGGAATATTTTGTTTAGGAACTACAATTACTATTCCTTGGGCATCTGCTGTATATGAAGAACTAGGTTTTCTAGAAATATTTAACGTAATGAGTGGTGGAGGTCTATCAAATTTCTCTATATTTGCACTAGGTGTTTCACCTTACATTACGGCATCTATTATTACCGAAATATTACAAATGGATATCATACCTTACTTTAAAGATCTTAAAGAACAAGGTTATACTGGTAGACAAAAAATTAATAAAATTACTAGATACTTAGGAATTGCTATTGCATTTTTACAGGCTTATGCTTTAACTGCTTTCTATATGAAAGGCTTGGATGCAATGGGAATTATTAAAACTACACTTGTTATGGTTGCTGGTACATCATTCTGTATGTGGATGGGAGACCAAATTACTACAAAAGGAATTGGCAATGGTCAATCAATGTTAATAATGGCTGGTATTATTCAAAGTATGCCTAATATCTTTAGAGGTGCATTTGCTTCTTTAGTTTTAGGAGAATTTACTAAACCAGTTGGAATAACATTATTTTGTTTATTTGTACTAGTTTACATAATTGTAATCGTTGGTATAATATGGGTACAACTAGCAGAAAGAAGAATTCCTATTCAATATTCAAATAGAACTACTTCTGCTTATGGTGCTACTACAAATTATTTACCATTAAAGATTAATTCAGCAAGTGTTATACCAGTTATTTTTGCTTCGATTGTAACAACTATACCATCTACAATTGTTACATTAATAGGTAAGCAAAATGCTATCGATTTTGTAAATAAATATATTTATTACACTTCTAATACAGGATTTATACTTTATTTATTATTAATAATAGTGTTTGCATATTTTTATACATTCTTAGTTATGAATCCTGATGAAATGAGTAAAAATCTTAATAATAACGGAGGATATATTCCCGGTGTAAGACCAGGAAGTGATACTTCAAAATATATTAGTAATTCACTTTCAAAACTTACACTTGTTGGAGCATTATTTCTTGTCGTTTTAGCAGGACTTCCAATTTTACTATCAAAAATTACATCACTACCTTCATATGTTACAATAGGTGGAACTGGAATTTTAATTGTAGTTGGTGTTGCTATTGAAACATATAAACAAATTGAAAGTAGTTTAGTAAGCAGAAGTTATGCTTCAAAAAGAAAGAGATTAAAATGAAAAATGTTATTTTTTTAGCACCTCCCGCTGCTGGAAAAGGTACTTGTAGTGACATTCTAAAAAATAAATATAACTATGAACATATTTCAACTGGGGCTATTTTACGAAGTGAAATTGCTTCGCAAAGTAGCCTTGGTAATGAAATAAAAAGTATAATTGAAAAGGGAAATCTTGTAGATGATAATTTAATGATAAAGCTTATTGAAAATAAGCTAACAAGTATTAATAAAAATTTTATACTTGATGGTTTTCCTCGTACAATTACTCAAGCATATTCTTTGGATAATTTATTTAAAGAATTAAATATTAATAATTATGTTGTCATATATTTAAATATTGATAAGTCTCTTGCATTAAAAAGAACTTTAGGTAGAATGACATGTCCAAAATGTGGAAAAAGTTATAATATATATTTTGACGAATTTAAACCAATTAATGATGGATATTGTGATATTTGCAATGAAGAACTTTCTAAAAGAAGTGATGATAATGAAGAAAGTTTTAATAATAGATTTGATACTTACATAAATTCTACTTTACCAATACTTAAATTTTATGAAGAAAAAAATAAAGTAATTAAGATTGATGTTGATAATAATTTTGAATTTTTATCAAGTAAACTTAAGGAGATAGTTAGTGATTAGTATTAAAAGTCAAAGAGAAATTGACATTATGAAAGAAGCTGGACATATTAATTATTTAACACATCAAGAGTTAAAAAAAGCTTTAAAACCCGGCATTACTACTAATGAATTAAACATTATTGCTGATAAATTTATAAGAAGTCATGGAGCAATACCTTCAAGTTTAAATTATGAAGGATTTCCTAAAAGCATTTGTATATCAGTAAATGACGAAGTTGTTCATGGTATACCTTCAAATAGAAAAATTAAAAATGGTGATGTTGTATCCATTGATATTACTGTAAGATTTAAAGGCTACGAAAGTGATAGCGCAAATACTTATATTGTCGGAGATGCTTCAGAAAAAGTGACTAACCTTGTTGAAAATACTAAAAATGCACTTTATGAAGGATTAAAAGTGGTTAAAGCAGGTGTTAAGTTAAATGAGGTTAGTAAATCTATAGAAGATTATGCACATTTAAATGGTCTTTCTGTAGTTGAAGAATTAGTTGGTCATGGAATAGGTACTTCAATGCATGAAGATCCCGATGTTCCAAATTTTTATACAAAATCAACAGTTATCCTTAAGGAAGGAATGACAATATGTGTTGAACCAATGCTTAATTTAGGCAAAAAAGATGTTTATATAGATGATAATGATTGGACAATTAAGACAGTTGATGGATTGCCAAGCGCACATTTTGAGCATACAATCGTTGTTACTAAAAATGGATATGAATTATTAACGGGAGAGTGAAAAAGATATGGCAAGTAAAAAAAATGATAAAATAGAAGTGGAAGGGAAAGTTATTGAAGTTTTAAAAGGTAGTGATTATTTAGTTGAACTACCTAATGGACATACTGTAAAAGCCTACGTTTCTGGTAAAATGCGCATCAATATGATACGTATCTTACCGGGTGATACCGTTACAGTAGAACTTTCACCTTATGATTTAACACGTGGGATAATTACATGGAATAAAAGATAGGAGGAATTATGAAAGTTAGACCATCTGTAAAAAAAATATGTAAAAAATGTAAAGTTATAAGAAGAAAAGGAAAAGTTATGGTTATTTGTAGTAACCCTAAACACAAACAAGTTCAAGGATAGGAGTAAAAAATGGCTAGAATAAAAAATATTGAATTACCTAATGAAAAACAAACATGGATTGGCCTTACAGCTATTTATGGTATTGGTCGTAATTTAGGTAAAACAATTTGTAAAAATGCAAATGTTGAAGAAACAAAAAAAATTAAAGATTTAACTGAAGAAGAAATATCAGCACTTCGTAAAGAAGTAGAAAAAGTTACAACTGAAGGTGATTTACGTCGTGAAGTTCAAATGAATATTAAAAATAAAATGGAAATGAATTCTTACCAAGGAATTAGACATAAAAAAGGTCTTCCTGTAAGAGGTCAAAGAACAAATCGCAACGCTCATACTAGAAAAGGTAGAGGAAAAGTAGTTGCTAATAAGAAAAAGGTTTCAAAGTAGGTGAAAATATATGGCATATAATAGAAGAAAAAAGAAAAATAAAATTACTGTTACAGAAGCTGAAGCACATATTCATGCTACATACAATAATACAATAGTAACAATTTGTGATCACGATGGTAATGCAATAAGTTGGTCATCTTCTGGAAGAATTGGATATAAAGGTAGTAAAAAGAAAACTCCTTTTGCTGCTGGTCTTGCTGCTGAAGCTGCTGCTAGTGCTGCTAAAGATCAAGGCGTTGTAAAAGTAGACGTTTATGTAAAAGGTTTAGGTCCAGGAAGAGAAAATGCAATTCGTAGCATACAAACTGCAGGTCTTGAAATTACTAGTATAACAGATGAAACTCCAGTACCTCATAATGGATGTAGGCCACCAAAAAGACCAAGAAATTAATAAAAGGGAGGGTAATTATGATAAAATTTGAAAAACCAGAATACAAAATCAGTAAATATGATGAAAGTAGTAATTATGGTAGATTTGAACTAGAACCACTTGAAAGAGGTTTTGGTACAACTATTGGAAATGCTTTAAGAAGAGTATTACTTTCTAGTTTACCAGGAAGTAGTGTTGTTTCAATTAAGATTGATGGTGTTATGCATGAATTTCAAAAAATTGATGGAATTGTTGAAGATGTAACACAAATCGTTCTAAATGTTAAAAAGTTAGTTGTAAAATGTCATGTAGATGGTTTTAAAACAATTAAATTATCTGCATCAACTGAAGGACCAGTTACTGCTGGTATGATTGAAAAAGATGCTGATGTTGATATAATTAATCAAGATTTAGTTATTTGTAATCTTGTTAAAGGTGGAAAAATTGATATGGAACTTACCGTATCAAATGGCCGTGGTTATGTTGAAGCAAAAACTAACAAAGCTTTATTAAAAGATGCTAAAGTTGGTATTATTCCAGTAGATTCAAATTATTCACCTATAGAACTTGTAAAATATGAAGTACTTGATACAAGAGTTGGACAAGATGAAACTTATGATAAACTTGTTATGGAAGTAACAACTAATGGTAGTATGACTCCAGAAGAAGCTATGGCTCTATCTGCTAAAATTTTAGTTGATCATTTTGCAATCGTTGCTGATTTAAATAGTATTAGTAATTTTGCTAGTATAATGCAAGAAAAACAAGTTGATACTAAAACAAAAACACTTGAAACACCAATTGAAGAAGTTGAATTTTCTGTTAGAGCGTATAATTGTTTAAAAAGACATGGAATTCATACTTTACAAGATTTAGTTAATATGAAAGAAATAGAAGTAACTAAAATTAGAAACTTAGGAAAGAAATCTTTAAAAGAAGTTATTGATAAAGTTGCTGATTTGGGTTTAGAATTTAAGGAGTAAAACATGTATCGTAAATTAGGAAGAAATAATAAAATTAGAAGAAGTATTTTAGCTGGACTTACTAAAGATGTAATTATGAATGAAAGTGTTGTAACTACTGAAGCTAGAGCTAAAGAAGTTAGAAAATTTGTTGATAAAATGATTTCTTATGGTAAAGATGGTTCTTTAGTTTCTCGCAGAAAAGCACTTGCATTTTTACATAATGATAATGAAGTAGTTCAAAAAGTATTTAATGATCTTGCAAAAAGATATGAAAATCGCGATGGCGGATATACAAGAATAATTAAATTAAAAGAACGTCGTGGCGATGATGCTTTAGAAGTTAAGTTAGAATTAGTATAGGTTCTTTGTCAAATAGTGTTGGTAGACAATAAATTTGATAAATGTAACTTTGTGAAGGATGATGAAAATCATCCTTTTATAATGCCTTTAATTAGAAAAATACGAGCGATAAAATGATCATACTTTCTATAACCAAAAGC
>JAQXPH010000013.1 GCA_029100545.1 bacterium
ACAACCTCATCAACCTTGGCATCGTCAAGCACTACGGAGATTTTCGCCTGAACGAAAATTCTGGAAAGCTTAGAGCCATCCGTCTTTTTAGAAAAGAGAAGCGAGGCCGTAGTCTGTCCACCGTTCACGATCTGGAGGTCATCGATCTTACGAATCGACTCTCGGCCATAATCGTCATCTTCATAGTCAATACCCTTGGCCGTGATGCTGATGCCGTTGTTGTAGGCCATAAACATATGTGGCTCGGTTTTGATTGTCTCGCGAATTCTGCGATTAACCTTCCCCTTTGCCTGCAAAAATGCCCGGACATTCTTCTCAAGAAGCCTTGCGCCATATGTCTGATACAATCCCGCAAGAATGTCGCCCGGCAGATATGTCAAACATGCCGAATATTCGGAATTGTCACATGGGACTCTTAAACACGGCAGCAACGTTCCAAACTGTTCCTTGAAGTCTATTTCAACATGCTCATGACCACGTCCCGAGGATACAAGCCGATACAGTCGAATTATGTCCCAAGTCTCGAACGTGATTGCGGCATTGTTTATCTTTTCCGCCCCCCTCTCAAACTGAGGTATCCTTCCATTTGTGAGAAAACAAATCCGAATTGACGTGAGATTATCCGCCTTTTCCTTGAGAATGAGCGCAAGATCAAGCGCGGGCGATTGCGAGTGAATCAAGTTAAAATAATCCTCGCACATGCACTTCTTGACGAAATTCAGAGCACGAGAATACGCCTTGTCGAGTTGAGAAGCCTTAAGCAAGACAGACGGCGTTTGCGCATGATACTCCGACACAATGACCAAAAGCGAATCTTCATCTTGGGAAAGACTGTAGCCGTTCACTTGAACGTCCTTGGCCCGATAGTCGAACGACTCGCCGTCCTCCCAATCGCCGTCCTCGGTCAGGCGATCTATCATCACCCTTGTAAAGGCGATTGATTCGGCCGCCTCGCCATCTTGTAAATCTTTTACTTCTGTAACATCCTCAATCAGCTCAACGTTCAGTGCCTCATAGGCCTGCTTCTCAATCATTGCGTCCGTCATCGTCTGGTTCCTTTCAGATTAATCCATTGAAATATCCCGCGCCGTCTCCCGAGTTATCGACGAGAAAATGGCGGTTGAGGTATCGGTTGAAATTACAGCAGGACGTTTCTGGCAAGAACGCACACGCATAACACGCGGCCTTGCTCGATGCCTGCGGATCAACAGCCGTGTCACTACAAATCGGATCATTCGAGCATGAACGCGCATCCATGACCGCATTCCGAATCAGCGCGGAGAGTTCTCTGACTTGACCTTGCCTCACCAATCCTCCCAGTGTCCCGTGGACGTCTGGTGCCGATGTATAGATCAGAAGACCATATTGGTGATTCTCCTGACTGCTGTAAATCTTCTCCTGTAACGCGGTAAGGGAGTAGCCGCAGCATACAGAAAGCGCCTTCATAAGGAAATGCGAGAATGTATGCACCAACACGTACGCCGGATCCTCCAAACCCATTTCCGCAGCCTCCCGAATGACGGCTTCCCGCTCCAGCCAATGCTCGACTTCCTTCGGATTAAGTGAGATGAATACACCTTCGCCGAAACCCTGGTAAGCAGGCAGCCAATTACTTTTTGGACTGAACGCAAGCTGCTTGATCACAGAATCTCCATCTTCTTCATCCTCATTTCTAACATTCGGCGGCAACAACCTTGTAAAATGTGTCAAAACCGAAACGACGCGAAGTCGTGTCACAAGATTTACCTTGTCTATGAGCGACGCAACAGCGGGTTCAAGTCCGTTAGGATTCTGCTTCACTACAGTTAGAATAGAGCGGTCACTTCCACCTTCAGAATATTCATGCGAAAAAGTATCGAACTCCACGGCAAGCCGATTGTCGGCGTCAGCACCTTCTGACTGTCCTAGGCATTCGGCCTGCAACACCAATTTCGCTTTCCCCAAGTCAATCCCATGATGCTCACACTGCGTATCGAAATGTGCAAACTCGACACCTGTTTCCCAGGCCTTTTCAAAGGCTGGCCCCTTTTCCATCGCATGCTCGGCAAGAACGCCAGTGACGCTCGGTGTCGATTTCTTTTTGAAGTAGCCAATAATTTCACCTGCCCCATCAAGGGAAAGGACCTGCTCCCTTATCGACTGCTTGGCCGCGGGCAACGAAATAGAGGATTGTACCAAGGGATAATAGATGTTACTTCCACCACGCTGAACAACCATTGGCGTGGCCTTACACGGGATGGCATCCCTTACCCCAGCCCCTTTCCACGGCGTATCTCCATGACAAAACGGCATAATGCGACGCAGGCCACCACGGCCGAACGCATGTGCCAAGGGTTGAGAGACGTGGCATTTA
>JAQXPH010000014.1 GCA_029100545.1 bacterium
TCCATCATCTACATAATAATCAACTAATTTATATTCTTTATGTTCTTTTAAATAATTATCTATAATTTGTCTTTGATTAATTATACTATTAGATTCTTTTTCATTATTATATTCTTCTTTTGATAAACGAAGATATGCTGCTACTTTATATTTTTGTATTACTAATCACCTCTTTCATCGTTATTTTATTTCCTCAAGTTGCTTATTTTCTTTGTTTTCTAATTGTTTCTTTTCTCTTTCTGGTTCTTTCAAACTCTTTTTAGGTGTTGGCATTTCTTCAGGCATCATACCACCAATATCTGCAATTGCACGTCTCACTTTTTTACCAACTTCATAATGTACGTCTTTCGCTTCTTTTTCACCTTGTACATTATCTTTTAACAGTTTTTGTTTAGTTTGATTTATCCTAAATAAATTAGCAACTAACTCATCTTCATTCATATTATCTAAAATATCTTCTCTATAGCGTAATTTTTTTCTTTTAAAAATATCATCAGCAGTTTCTCCGTTATATAATCCTTTATATCCTGCATTATGAAATTCAGCCATGTTTTTAACACCAGCAGCTGAAGCAACTCTTTGAAGTGTATAGTTACCTTGCTTTGTTAATTTTCTTTGATAAAATCTTTTTTTCATCATCTGATAGCGAATCATATTCTTGTTCAGTTATTTCTTGTTTTCTTGCTTGGTACAAATGACAAATTATTAAATTTATATTCAGTACCAATTTTTAGAATAAATCTTATTACATTATTGTTGACATTACCATCTTTATCTTTTTCACCTATAATTATTTTTTCTACTAAATTATCAAACTGAACATCATCAAATTCATCAATAAGCTGTTCTTCTTCATAAATGATTTTTTCTATGCTTTTAAGTTGTTTAGATAAATCTTTATTTTGCATTTCATTATATTCTAGTTGTTGAATTTGACTGTTTAATATTTTAATTTTATCATTTATCTCTTTTTCTTTTTCATTATAGATGTCTTTATTTTCAATGTTATCTAGTTTTAAATCAATTAAATTAGATAATCTTTTTTGTAAAGTTTGTACTTCTTCATAAAGTTTATTTAATTCTTTTTTATTATCTTCATCAGTTATTGTCTCTTTTATTGCATTTATTAACTTATCTTTTGTTTTATGCTTTTTTTCTATAATTGAATTATAAACTTTAACAAATAATTCTTTCAAGACTTCTTCTCTAATTGTTAACGATTCAGAGCATTTTTCTTTTAACGAAACTTTATTATAACAAGACCAATAGAAATATTGTTTTTCTTTTTTATTACCACTTGTTCTATGAACATAATTTGAACCACATATACCACATTCAATTTTAGAACTAAAAGTATATCTATAACAATAATGTTTAGAATGTTGACATTTACCAGACAACTCATTTCTTCACTTATTTAATAATTCTTGGCATTTATTCCAAACTTCTCTTGATATAATCGGTATATGATGATCTTTAACATAATATTTTTCTTTTTCTCCAAAATTTATATTTCTTTTGTGAGTTAAAGGACTAACTACATAAGTCTTTTGCCCTAGATAATCACCAACATACTTTTCATTTTTTATAATATTTCCTACTTGATTAGAACGAAATTCATTACCTTTTTCAGTTTTAAATCCTTGTTCTTTTAGTTTATTTGCAATAATCCTTGTTCCAAGTCCATCAGCATACCAATTAAATATTTTTCTTACAACTTCGGCTTGTTCTTCATTTATCTCTAATTCTTTTGTTTGCTTATTCCAATTATAACCATAACATTTAACATTTCCAACAAACTCTCCACGTTTCATTTTAGATTTTAAACCTAATTTAACATTTTGAGATATTGATTCACTTTCAGCTTGAGCAAACATACTACAAAGCCCTAAAAACATTTCGCTTTCAGTATCTATTGTGTGTATATTTTCTTTTTCAAAATATACATCAACGTTATGTTCCCTTAATTCTCGAACATTATTTAAAGTATCAACTACATTTCTAGCAAATCTTGATATTGATTTTGTAATGATAATATCAATTTTACCATTTAAAGCATCATTTACCATTCTTTGAAATTCTGTTCTGTGTTTTACTTGTGTTCCACTTATTCCTTCATCAGCATATATCCCAACAAATTTCCAAGCTGGATTAGAGTTAATTTTTTCAGTATAATATTTAATTTGTGATGAATAACTTGTTAATTGTTCTTCACTATCCGTACTTACTCTTGCATAAGCACAAACTTTTTTTAATTTCTTTTCAGTATTGATTTCTTCGGTTATGAGATTATTTGCTTTAATAATCTCTACCTTAGTCATTTTACCTCTCTTTCTTTGTTTTATTTGACATTTCATTTTATGGCATGTCCTCGTATATAATTATACCTTATTTTTTAATAATTCTGTAGCCTTTTAATAGAATTTGCTTATTTTTTCTTTTAATATATAATATTGTTTTTCTGTAATTAATTTTAAATTTAATAATTTTGATATTATTGATAAATTAATAGTTTCATCTATAATATTTTCTATTTCTAATTGTGTTAAATTTTTAGTATCTATAATAGTTTCCCCTTTCTTTTTTAGTTTTAATAATAATTTTTCATAAATAATCTCATTCCCTTCTTTCAATACTATTTAAATTCTTCTAATAACTCTTTCATCTCTAAATATTCTTTTTCAGTTGGTTCTTCTTTTTCACATCTTTTACCATTCCAAACCATAACACCATCAGGATCATATCTAATATGTGGTGCTTTTCTACCATTTGTTATATCATCATAATTGTCTGCAATGTCATTAATTGTTATAAAACTTTGTATTTTATTATTAGATGAATAAGAGTTTAAATAACCTTTAACATAAACTCTATTACCTTTAATAAAAAAACTTATATATTGCATAAATATCTCTTTTAATATTTAAATTAAAATAACTTTTCCCTATATTTCTAATTCGTATGATTTATCATAATCATTATAAATAACTTCTTTATTTTGCTTATCATATTCAAAGCAAAGTATTTCATTATATTTATCTATTACTTTAATTTTATTTCTATTAAGTAAGTATAAATCAAAATTATCAGTATTTAAATTATCTTTTAAATATCTTAATATATAAAATTGTTCTATTGTATCTACTTTATCTTTTAATATATCTTCTTCACTTAATAATCTCATTTAATCTCTCCTTTCCTTCAATTTTTGAAACAAAAAAACTCGTATCATCTACAAGTCATTATTCTAAAAAAACATTACTAAATTTGACCTAATTCTTATTGTTATTTTAATTATAATTCAGGTAATTTCACTTTTCTTTAACCTATCATATCTAACCTCACTTTCTATTAAAAACACTAAATTTTACACCTTTTTAATTTCAACAGGATATGGGACTTGCACCAATTTTTAACAAAAGCCTTATTTTATAAGCCTTTTTACCAGAATTTTTGGTGCAAATTTTTTTTTGCACTTGCAAAAAAGCATACCTTCGTATGCAAAAGGTATGCTAAATTTTTATTTTTCCCTTATTTTATAAGAAAAAAAGGTATGCAAACAAGCAAAAATATTTATAACTTGAATAATTTAAATACAATTATTTCAAGTTTACCATATTATAACACCATGCTTGTTTAATGCAAGTCTTTTTTATGTCAAACTTATGTTAAAGTGTGCTAAATTTAAGACAATTTATGTAATTTTTGTTTTATACTATTTACCAACAATAACTGTGGATAAATACTTTTTTTTATACTATCTTCTTTTGGATCAAAATTTTCATAAAGTTTCATTTCAATGGTAGCCATTGTTGAATAATCTTCTTTTGTAAATAACTTTATATTAATGTTTTCTTCATTACATAATGTAATTAAATCTTTTAAAGAAAATGATACATTATTTAGTTTTTCTAATTCAGTAATATCATTAAAATTAATACAATTATCATTACAAATTATATCGCCATCTTCATTAATTACTTCTTTACAAAATGCAGAATTATTTAAATCAACATAGAAAGTTAGTGTCTACTTAGAAAATATGTTATTATCAAAAAATAAATAAATCTTAAAAGTGCATAAAATATATATAATGATGAACCAAAGATAAGAACTATTATTATTAATTTTATTTCTAATCCGTTGAAACTGTTTATCGCATTAATAATAGAAAATAGTTTTTGTGTTTTCATTTCTTATCTACCAAACTCATCCCTAATTTTTTTTCTTATCTCTAATTTTTTCTTCTATTTTATCTTTTTGTTTATTCATTTTAGAAAGCATATCTAAATCTTTATCCGTTTGTTCGTGCATCTCTCTTACTATTCTTTCAAATTCTGTCCAATCAAATCTACTATCTTCTTTTCTACTTAAATAAAAAAATATTATAAGCATAGGAACGCATTACCGTGGTACCATCCTATTTTATAATATTACTATTATCTTTTATTCTTAACGCGAATTAACGGTTTATCTTGTATTTTATTATATTGTCTTGATTCATTTTCATCAACCATGAATTTTCTAATTACTAATAATATAACTAGTTTGTTTGCTAAATATGGTTTTGTGATAGCAAATATTTTTTGATTAGTCAAGGTTATTTAACTAATCTTTTTACTTTCTCAAAGTTTTTGAATAAGAATTTTTTGTTTGAGGAAATAATACTACATCTCTTAGTGAGGGACTATTTGTTAATAAAGCTACTAAGCGATCAATTCCCATACCTAAACCAGACATTGGAGGCATACCATGTTCCATAGCAAGTAAAAAACTTTCATCTAATTCCATTGCCTCTTCATCTCCATTCATTTTATCTTTCATCTGTTTTTCAAA
Organism: bacterium; assembly: GCA_029100545.1. Lineage (GTDB taxonomy): Bacteria > Bacillota_I > Bacilli_A > RF39 > UBA660 > UBA6448. The sequence goes on from JAQXPH010000014.1 coordinate 4,837, forward strand.
TTCTTCTCTTTGTTTTATTGGATTAACTAATTCAGAGTAACATTTGGCCAATTCCCATGAATTTACAATAATTTGAAACATATCTAGTACTCTTGAATCAATATCATTTGGCCTTGCTAATGGAACCATATACGACGGATAATCATACATAATAGTTGGTTGAATAATATATGGTCTTATTTTCTTTTTGAATATTAAATCTATTATTGAAGACATTGAACTTAGGTTATCAAGTTCTTTTTCAGTAAAAATATTATTTGATTTTAAGATTGCTTTAACTTCATTAACATCTTCAAAATCTAAAATATTATGATTTAAAAAATTACTCACTTCTTCAATATAACTTACTTTATCAAATTTTGAAAAATCTAAATTTATTCCTTGATAATCAAATTTTAAATCACCTATTGTAGTTCCTACTAAATATTTTAATAGTTCAATTGAAAAATCCATATTCTTCAAGTAATCCCAATATGCAGCATACCATTCTATCATTGTAAATTCTTGTAAATGTGAACTATCCATCCCTTCATTTCTAAAATTTTTGCCAATTTCAAAAACTTTATCAAATCCTGCAGCGACTGCCTTTTTTAAATATAATTCTGGTGCTATCCTTAAATAAAAATCTTCATTTAAAGAATTATGATGAGTAATAAATGGCCTTGCATTGGCACCACACGCTATATTTTGTAATATCGGTGTTTCTAATTCAACAAATCCATTGTTTTGTAAATATTCTCTTAAAGATTTTAAAATCAAAATTCTTTGTTTAAATGCATTCCTACTATTTTCATTAGAAATAATATCCAAATATCTTTGGTTTACAATAGTTTCTGGATCACTAACCCCATGAAATTTTTCTGCTAAAGGTCTTAAACTTTTTGATAATAATGTTACATTATCGCATCTTACAGTTTTTTCTCCAGTTTTTGTAGTATAAACATTTCCTTTAACACCAATAAAATCTCCTATATCTAGCATTTTTTTTATTTCATTGTATTTTTCTCCTAGTTCATTTTTTGATATGGATATTTGTAAAGTTCCATTAATATCATACAATTTAATAAATGCAAATTTACCAAAATCTCTATAACTAATTATTCTTCCACATACAGATACATTTTTTCCATCTTCTAAGTTTTTTGCTTCACTTAGTTCTATATCTCTATCAAATTTTTCTGCATAAGCAACTTTTTCTTGTTTTTGCATATTTTCTAATTTTTCTTTTCTTACTTCAAATTCACTATTTAAACTCATTTTATCAAAACCTCCTATAATACAATCAAATAATTTTATGTAAATTCATTGATTTGCGTGTTATGTTAGCATAGTAAATATTTGTTGTCAATTAATTTATGATAATTTATGATTAATTTCTTTGACAAATTGTTACTATTCACAGTCTAACTAAATTTAATCACGACTAAAAATGTTGATAGATTAATATAGAAATTTACATCAAATTAATTAATCAGATTGTGAATAGTAACGACAAAGTAATTCTCAAAGTAAATGCAACCCCTTTTTTATTTAAAATCTCTCCATATTTCACTTTGTCGTGGTTCTTCTGAATTTTGGTATTTACCCTTATATAAGTCTGCTTCTCCAAATACTTTCCAAAACATTACTTGCCCTATTTTCATTCCTTTATAAATTTTAACTGGTTGCGTTGCACAAAACTGCAATGTTAATTTTCCTTTGAAACCAATATCTACTAAATCAGAAGTTATTTGTACAAATAAACCTAATCTTCCAGTAGAACTACGTCCTGTTATTATTGGGACATAATAATCGCTTCCGATAATTTCTTTAGTACATCCTAAATATAATTTGTTAGGTTCTAATATCATACCATCATTTGGTATTTCTATTGTTTTTGTTTTAATTTTCTTTTTAGCGTCTAAAATTTCTTCTTCATATACCTTTATATAATCATCTAATGTATAATTATAACTATTTGGATTTATATTCTCATTATTAAAAGGATAAATTATTATCTTTTTATTTTCTACTTCTTCTTTTATTTTATTACCTGATAAAATCATTTCATACCTCCTGATTCATAGAATTTACTAACTTCTGCACTTAAGTATTTATTATATTTTCCATTTTTATAGTTTAATGTAGTATCTCCCTCGATACACCAAAAAGTTACTTGTCCTATTTTCATCATAGGATAAATTTTAAGTGGTTGTACAACACGAAGTTCCAGTGTCCAACAATGATTACAGCCAACATGTCCTAGTGGTGCTGTTACTTGTAAAAATAATCCAAGTCTTCCTACTGAACTACGACCAATTAATTGTGTTACATATTTTGAACTTCCTATTTTTTCATAAGTAGACCCTAAATATAATTTGTTTGGTTGTAAGATATAACCCTCTTTTGGTATTTTTATTTTTTTAATATTAGTTTTTTTTGCTGGATCAATAATATTATCAGTTATTTCATATATAGTATCTGCTAATCTGTAATTATAACTATTTGGATTCAATAAATTATCACTATAAGGAACAATGCTTATATTATCATTTAATACTTCTTCTTTTATTTTTAATCCACTCAATATCATTATTACCTCTTAAAATAGTTCTACATATCTATTTGGATAAATATTTTTACGATATCTTAATACAATTACACTGTATCCAAAATATTTATGTAGTTCGTTACATATATTCTTTATTTCATACATTCTTTGATACATATACTCTATGATTTCTTCATCAGTTATATTATGGAATTTACATGCTGTGTTTATAGTGTCTCTACTATATTTTTCCATTTGTTCTTCTGTTTCTGGAATTATTTCTTTTCTATTTTCGTATAAAACTTCAAAGTTTTCATAGGGTTTTATTGCCTCGTAATAATCAAAATTAGTTGGGTTGATTTCTATCACTTTTTTTGTTTTTTCTATTAAGTCTTTTGGGAGTTTATCACCTTTTAGATAATATGGCGAAACTAAAATCATACCATCATCTTCTAGTAATTCTTTTAAATTGTTTATCATTTTTTCAGGATTTTCAAAAAATCCTAAGGCTGCTCCTAAAATTATGTGTGTAAATTTTTTTTCTGATTTATAATCACAAGCATCCATACAAATGTATTCTAAATCTAGATTTTTTGCATATAATTGATGATTAAATTGTGCTCTTTCTACTGATGATGAACATATATCTATACCTACTGCACTGCACCCTGTTATTCTTGCAATTTCTCTTGAAGAAAAACCTGTTGTTGAAGCAATTTCAAGAATTCTAGAATCCTTATTTATTCTTGAAAATATTGCCCACTCGTTCAAAGTTACAAATGAGCCTGGTGGAATATTCCATTGATGTGCAAATGAAATAAATTCAGTATAAGGCATCTTTTTTAAATCTTCAATTTTTATTCTATTTTCCATTTTTTTCCTCCTTTGTAGCAGATTCTAAAAATTCTATTGAACCATCTTCTGCACTTATTCTAACTTTTATACCAATTGGCAAAACACACATAGGTGCGGTATGTCCAAAATTATAATTATAACCAACAAACAATTCTTTTAATTTTAATTCTTGTTGTATTACTTCTAAATATGAATTTTTATATTCTTCATAATATGTTTCATCTACTGGTTTACCTATTATTAATCCTTTTATTTGGCTTAAAACTTCTGTCATTAAGGGATTTCTTAAAATTTGCGATATAAAACTTGGATCAGGTTTATCTTCACTGCTTTCTAAAAATAAAATTTTATTTTTCCAATTAGTTTTTGGCCATATATTTGAGCCAATAAACATATGAAATGTATCTATACATCCTCCGATTAAGATGCCTTCAACATCTTTTGAACCCTGCAATATTTCAATGTGTTTATCTTCTTTTATCATTTTTCTTTGAATGTTATTATTTTTCGGATTAGTCCATGTTAATGATTCTGATGTCCATTCTTCAGATGATAATATTTTATATCCTTTACTATTTTCAAAAAGTGTTTTTAAAACTGAGTTTTTTGTATAATCGTGCATTTTAACATTCTCTGCAAATTCTGCCATAATACTTGGACCATAGTAAGAAACAATTTCAGCTTTATATAGCATAAAATGATTAATTGTGGTATCAGAATATCCAACAAATATCTTTGGGTTATTTTTTAATGTTTCAAAATCTATATATGGCAAAATTCTAATTGTATCATCACCTCCTAAATTACAAAATATCGCTTTTATATCTTTTCTTTTAAAAGCCTCCATTAAATCTTCAGCTCTCAGTTCTGGATGATTATATATTTTTGAACTACCTATTAATGCATTAGGCATCGTTACTACTTTTAATCCAAATTCATCTTCTAGTCTTTTTTTTCCGAGTTCATATCTGTGTGAAAATAATTCATCTCCAGCAATTCCACTAGATAAACTTACAATTGCAACACTATCACCTTTTTTTAATTTTTCTGGTTTTTTCATATTCTTTCTCCTTTTCTCTTATAAATTTTATTGCTTCTATTTCTATATAAGAAATATTATTTTTATAACCTCTTAATCTGTAAACTTTGTTAAGTTCATCATATTTATTAATTATTTTTTCAATATTTCCGGAAAAACTAATATCATATAAAAATTGTTTTTGTTTTTTTATTTCATTAATAATTTGACTATTACTTTTTGATGTTTCAATTCCAATATGCTTATTTATATCATCCATCAACAAAATTAAAAATTCATCACTTATATTATTTATAATACTTATTGCACAAATAATTTTTATATACATATATTTTATATATTTAATCCTAAAACTATGATATTCTTTAAAATATTCAGTGCATAACAATGATGTAATGCAATCAATAAGTTTTTCATTATTTTTATTTTCTTTGCAGAATTTTTTTATTAAGTCACTGCATATTACATTTGAATATACTAAATGTTCTTCACCATTTATAACTGATATTAAAGTTTCTAGACCACTACCAAAATCAATTCCTATTGCTTTATTGTCTTTAAATAAAATTATATCGTTACCACAATTAACAAATTTCCCCTTTTTATTTGTTATTTCCCACCGTGTACCATAACCTTGAATTCCTTCTATTCCGTATTTCCATCTTAGATTATTTTCATCTATATCTGAATATATAATTTGGCAATTATTATTTAGTAATTTTTCTTTTGTTTCTTCATATAGTGGCAAATATCTTACATATTGTATTGGAATAGTTAATTTTATAAGATTATCTTTATATATGGTTCTAAAAAATTCAAACTGTTTCGCAACTATTTCGTTAAATTTGCTTATCCAATTTTCTTTATTATTTATATAACAAAAACCACCAAGCATTGTAAAATATCCCATATAATTTGTATCTTTATTTTTATCTTTTAAGGCATCTATATGATTGTTTCTTAAACATGGTTGATTTAAAACATAGTTTTCTCCAGTCTTATTGCGAGAAATATTTTCTTTTGCACCACATATAGTGCAATTGACAAAGTCTAATGTTATATCATTTTTAGAATCAAGACTAAATGGTTTCAAAATTTTATAATCTTTATAAACTGAAAAATATAATTCAATAATTTTATTTCTATACAACAATAAATCTAAATAACTTTTTATATTATCCATGTTCTTATTCCTTTCTGTTCCATTCTTTTATTTTTCTTTTAGCTAAACTAGTTTGTGCCTTATCTATCCAATCCTTTCTTGGACCATAAGATAAATCATCAGTAATAATTCTTATTCTATCTTTATTTTGTAATATATAATCTACCTGAACATATTCATCATTAACAAATACTCCGACCATTGTATTACCAATATCGGTATGAATTTTATATGCAAAATCTATTGGTGTAGAGCCTTTTGGGAGTTCTATAATATCCCCTTTTGTTGTATAAACATAAACTTTATCTGAGAATAGTTCACATTTAACTTGATTTACAAACTCTTGGTTATCTCCGAACATTGAATTAATTTCGGTTAGTGATTTAAAAAATTGGAATTTTTGTTTTAAATCTTCTTGCATTACATCTCTTGCATTTCCTTTTTGTTCATCCCAGTATGCAGTTAATCCAAAGGATGCAACTTTATCCATATCAAAGGTTCTTATTTGTGTTTGTACTAATCTGTCATCAGGTCCAAATACAGTTGTATGTAAACTTTGATACATATTTGTTTTTGGATTACAAATATAATCTTTAAATTTATCATTTATTGGATGATATTCTTTATGTATTATCCCTAATGTATAATAACAATTAGATATTTCATCTACCATTATTTTTAGTGATAATAAGTCATGTATATCAGATAATTTATGTCCTTCGTTTAATCTTTTATATATTCCATAAATATTTTTCGTTCTTACTTTAATTTCATTTGGAATATTATTACTCTCTAGTAATTTTTGTATTTTATACAACATTTCTTTTAATAATGCATCACTTGATTCTTCTAATTTCAATTTTCTTTCTTCAATCTTTTTGTACATATCAGGTCTTAAATATCTAAGTGATAAATCTTCTAATTCACTTTTAATTCTATATGCACCAATATAATAAGCAAGCAGAACAAATATCTCCATAGTTTCTAGTGCATTTTCTTTTTGTTTAAACTCTGATTTAAATTCTAGTGTTCTCATATTATGAAGTCTATCAGCAAGTTTTATAATAATAATTCTTACATCTTCAGTTATACCTGTTATTATTTTTCTAGTATTTGCATAATTTTGATCTTGTTTAGAAGAAAAGTTCATTTTAGATAATTTTGTTACTCCATCTACTAAATTAGCAATATTTTGATTAAAATCATGAGCAATATCTTCTTTAGTAATGTTAGTATCTTCTAGTGTATCGTGTAATAATCCTGCACAAATAGTATCTCTATCAGCGTGCATTTCAGCAAGTATATAAGCAACGCTTAAAGTATGACTTATGTAAGGTTCTCCACTTTGTCTTTTTTGACCGAGATGTAAATTATCAGCATATTCATAAACCTTCTTTACTATTTCCACTTCTTCTTTGTTATATTCTTCAAGTTTAATAAGTAAATCATTTAAAGTAATATTATTCATCAAAACACCTCCAAAAAAGCAAAATGAGATGACAAAAACACGTGTTAATTAGTTTTCATCATCTCAATTGTATCAGTATTATTTATTACAAGGCAGCAACAAGAATAGTTAGTATTAGTATAATAAGAATTTTTAACACTTATATTGTCATTAAAATCAAAAATTAAATATATATTCATATTGCACCTCCAAATAAATTAAAGTATATTTTACCACTAATTTACATTTTGTCAATATGTTTCTTAAAAAAATGTTTCTTAAAAAATGTTTCTTAAAAAAATGTTGATTATTTTCATATTTTTATCTACTAAAATCGTAGTCATCTTTTTCTTTTTCAATGTAAGTATTTTTATTAGATTTCATATAATTAGGTATATTAGCATAATCAAATAATTCATCTTCTTTATCAGTACCTCTTGAAATATCATAAACATCATCTGAATTAAAATCTTTGTTGTCATAATATTCCATTATTTCGCTTGTTGTATCGTTTTTAGACTTATCATTACCAAATATTAATATCTTTCTAAAAAAGCGTTTTATAGCCTCTAAAATGATTGAAATATAAGATTTTAAATTATTGTTTTCTTCCGTTAGATTATGATTTCTAGTTTTTAATGATTTTATTTCTCTTTGCATACTTTGATTTTCTTTTTCTAATATTTAATGACTTTTAGTATATTCGTTAACTTCTAAAAATAATTCTTGTTTTTTAGGTTCTAACTCAATTACTTTTTTAGTTTCGTTAATAACTTTATTCATACTATCAAAAGTATCTTTTTCAATAAGTAATTGTGTTTTACTAAATGGAACTTTTTTAGTTGTTTTCATTTTCTCATCAAATTCATTCATAACATTATCTAATCTTTCGTTAATATTTTTAACTTTATTTTCATAATATCTAGTAGTTTTCTTTAATTCTTTTGTTTTTTGATGTTTAGTATCACTATTTTTAATACCCCTTTCTAAATCATAACCTGCATCAGTTAGTCTTGGTGATATTTATCCTGTAATTCAGATAAGTGTATTTTGTCTTTAATATATTGTTTTTTAGAAATAGTATATCTTTCAGTATTAGTTCTTTTATCTAGTTTTTTAACAAGTGGTATAACTACACAATGTAAGTGTGGTGTTTCTTCATCTAAATGAATAACAGAATGTAATAATTGTTCTTTCTTATAACCTAAATCTTCATAAACAAAATCCATACAAGTATTAGCCCAATTTATGATATCTTCTCTTGTCATATTATCAAAAAACTTATGAGTAGCTGTAAATAATAGTTCACCAGCAACTACATTTCTAGACTTGTTTAACATTTCCGTAAATGTTCTTTGCTTTTCTTTCCTTTCAGTTTTCATTCTTTCGTTGTGTTCTTTTTCATATTCTTTTGTTATTTCTTTAAATCCTTTTGTATAAGTAGTATTAATTGGTATAAGTTCAATATTATCTTTACTTAATTCTAATCTAATATCAGGATTAGAATTATAAGCTTGTTTTTCTCTATTATTATGTGATCCTATTTGTCTTAAATCACTCATAGTCATAATATAGGTTCGCTTCTAAATATCGCATAATTTAAATTCATTTATCATTCCTCCAATCTTTAAATTTGCATAACAAAAAAGATATGATTTTTCACATATCTTTGTTAATTTCATAACCGTTTCTATTTAAATACTTCAAAAATTTTTAATTGATATAATATCAAAGTGAGGACATTAATTTATATTTATTGATATTATAATATCAAAATCATAGTCAACATTTAGGTTTTTATTCAAATTTAATATAATGGATTTATTCTTGATTTTTCCCTTAAAACAAAGCAAATCTATTTGTTTTATTCTATTTGTCATTTGTCCTATACTAGATTTCTTGTTTGAATAGCAAAATATGTTTGTCCTAAGGCAACAACTTCTTTACTTGGATCAGCATTTTGCACTATCAAATAACATATGTATCTTGATAATTTATAATCTTGTGTATTAGCAATAGCATTATTGTTTCTTCTTGACAACTTGTTGACCTCAACAAGTTGTTCATTTATATTAAACCCAGAATTTTTACAAGCTTCTCTTGCTTTATTTAAAACCTTCAAGAAATTTCTCCAATCTCTATATTCTAAAACTTTTGAAAGTTCCCTAGCATACCAATATTCATTTCCGTATTCATCAATATGCTTTATATTTTCAAAAATATTGTTAGTATATTTATCTTCAATTATCTTCATTGTTGCCTCCTTCTTCATTGTTATTCATGCTTTCACCATCTTTATTACTATAAATTATTTATTTTCTAAATAATTTACCCCCTTACCAAGAGATTTTGCATATTCAATTTCTGATTTAGTACTTTCTCCTATATATCCATTAGCATTTATAGCAAAAATCTCATCAGACATATCTATTTTTCTTTTAAAACTTTAGTTGCCCATATTCTAAACTCTGTTGCTTTTTTTGAATTAATACGATATCCAACCGCTATTATAGCATCTAAACTATAAACTTCTATATTATATTTTTTACCATCGTCAGCAGTTATTTCCATTTTGGAAACAACTGAATTTTTATCTAATTCATTTTCTTCAAATATATGTTTTAAATGTTTTGATACCGCTGGTACACCTACATCAAATACTTTTGCCATTCCTTTTTGCGAAAGCCATAAAGTTTCATCTTTATATATAGCATCTACTATAATATTACCATCACTATTTTTATATATAATTAAGTCATTTTCTTGCATTATTATTCTCCATTCTTTATATATTTGATTAACTTAAGTTGAAATCGCTATTATTTTTATTGTTCATTTTTTCTTGTTTAATTTTTTATGATACATATCCTTTATTTATCATTTCATAAGCTTATGTCCATAATTTTTATCAAAATAAATATATTTTTACTTTATTTTTAATTTCTAAGTAATCTTTTGCATTTGTTTTTTTCATATTTCTCCATTTTATAAATTGCAAAATTCTTAACACAATTTATTATATCATTAAAAAGTAGGTTTTTACACCTACTTAATTATAATTATTATTCAGCATTTTTTAAATTATCTAATTCTTCTTGTAAATCATATAATTTTTGATTTAAATCAGCATTATTTGTTTCTAATTCATTAATTTTATTTTTATAATAATTTATTGTTTCATCATATTGTTTTCTTTTTTCATAAAAGTTTATACTATTACTTTTTAGTTTTTCTATATTTGTTTTATTAGCATAAATAGTTATTTTTTCTATATTACTATTAACCGAAATAATTTTTTTATCATTAACATTTTTTAAAAACTCTTTAGTAACTTTTATTGGATTTTTACAATTTCCCCAAGAAACAATACTATTATCATTAATATTAAAATGTTCTTCTACATCACATAATTTATTAATTGTATATTCTATTTTTATATTATTAATATTTTCTTCAACATAATTAATTTCTAAATCATTATATGAACTAACAAATAAACCATCTTTCATTTCATGTTCCGTAGTTTGTACTTTTAACATTTTAGTATTATCTTCAGATACTTCAAAATTTAATGAGCCAATAAATATTAATCCACATCCAATTCCAAATACTATTAAAGAAATTATAAAACTCCAAATTATTTTCTTTTTATCACTTTTTCTATTAAAAATAAAGTTTAATAGTAATAGTAATACTATTATTGTGATAACTGAAAAAGATAATATTTCTACAAGTAAACCTATAAAGAAAAATCCTGTTTTATATGTTAAAAATGAAACTATAAATGTACCAAATAAACAAATTAGTATAAATGCAATTAATAAAGCAAAACATAATAAGAAAAATTTTATTATATAAATAATTATTTTAAATAACCCATTTATAAATCTATATTCACTATGTTTTGGATCACGAATAATTATTTTATTTTCATTCTTTTTAAATAATATTTTATTATTTTTATCAACTACTTCAGAATCTTTATTTTCTATAGATGTTTTATCAATATTTTCTTTTTCAATATTAATTTCTTTTTTTAATTTATCAAAATAATCTAAATACCTAGTTTTAAATATATGAGTAAATATTATAATTGAAGAAACTAAACAAAATATGATAAATATAGATTCTAAAATACTTGTAATAAATAAATAAGCATTATTCGGTAAAAAACTTAAAATACTTGAAAATAAATAATTTAGTAAAGAAACTATAATAAAAGAAATAATAAATAATATAGTTATTATAATAACTTGTTCAAATAAACATTTTATTTTACTTTTAAAATTCATATTACTTAACAAATTTATAGTATCTGTAATAAATTTAAGAAAATCATCTATTAAACTATTAATTTTCTTTTTACTTTCTTCTTCACCTTTTACTTCTTTTATATCTTTATGTAGTAAATCATCAATATTTAAATTAAATTTATCACATAAAGCTATTATTTTTTCCATTTCTGGATATGCTACAGCAGATTCCCACTTAGATATTGCTTGCCTAGATACTCCTAGTTCATCCGCTAACTGTTCTTGTGAAAGATTGTGTTCCTTTCTAATTCTTTTTAGATTTTCTGAAAATTGATTATTCATTTTTTCCTCCTTTTCACAAACATTTTATAATTTTCTACTGGTAGCAAACCACCACTTTTAGGTTGTTTTTTGTAAAAATTTAGTTGCATTTAAAATATTTTACCATAAAAATAGTAGATATTAAATCTACTACTCTATTTTATATGATCAACTATAAAACTAATTACGTCACTATTATCAATATTAAGTTTTTCTTTTTCATTATCATTAATTTCATTAAAATATTTATTATTTTTTTTATATTTAGAAATTGAATTTAATGGATAACCATGTTTAATTATATTACTTGCTTTTTCTACCATATAAAAATTATCTATACACCAAGAATATGTATATTCTTTTCTATCTGCGTCAATTAATGCAAAACCATATACCCATTTACATTCAATTCTACCATTAATGCCATATTTTTTTACTATAGAAGTATAATAATCAATCATTTCTTCATCATTTAATGTTTTACCACTCACTCTTCTTACATATAAACCTGGTTGTATATCTTCAGGAACACCTTCTAAATATAATGAATCATCCATTCCAATAATAGGTAAATTTGTATATTTTTTGCATGATCTTACTTTAAGAAGAGCATTTTCAATAGCACTTTTACCATTTTCATTAACATCTATTTTAATATTTAAATCCTCTAAAGAAAGAACTTCAATATTATATTTAAAAAGTTTATCTTTAAAATCATTAATTTTACTTTTATTAGTAGTGGCAAATAATATTTGTTTCATTTGTTATCTCCTTTCTTAAATAAATAACAATTATTTTCATGTGAATAAATTATACCAATTGCTTGTAAGTAAGAATAAATTATAGTGCTTCCAACAAAACTCATTCCTCTTTTTTTTAAATCATTAGATATATTATCAGATAATTTTGATTTTACTTTATCATTTTCATAAAATATTTTACCACCAGTAAATGTACATAAATAATTATAAAAAGATTTATAATCTTTTAAAATACTATTAAATATTTTACTATTATTAATACTTGCAATAATTTTTCTTTTATTTCTAATAATATCTTTATTACTTAATAAACTATTAATTTTATTATCATCATATTTAATTACTTTATTTATATCAAAATTATCATAACTTTTTTCAAAAGCTTCTTTTTTATTTAATATGCATTCCCATGAAAGACCTGCTTGAAAAGATTCTAAAATTAACATTTCATATAAGTATTTATCATCTAAATTTAATTTACCAAATTCATTATCATGATAATCAATATATTTTTGGTTATTTAAATTACACCAAGAACATCTATTCATATTTTCCTTTCAAAAAAATATCCCAAAGGATATTTATTTAATTTTACCTATTTTATTAAAAGGATATAATACTATGGAAGTAGTTCCTTCAATAAAATTTTCTTTAATAGGGCCAAGCATTCTTGAATCTTTTGATACAATTCTGTTATCTCCCATTACAAAGTATTCATCACTATTTAAAGTAATTTCATCAAAATCCGAAGTAATTCCATATCCATATTTATCATCATATTTTTTACCATTAATAAAAATTGTTCCATTTATACATTTTATTTTTTCATTAGGTAAACCAATAATTCTTTTTATAAGACTTGCTCCTTCAAGATCTTTAGATATAACTACAATATCCTCTCTTTCTAAAGAAGATAATTTATATAATAACAAAACATCTTTTTCTTCAAGAGTTGGACTCATCGAAGAACCATTTACTCTTACTGGAGTCACAACAAAACACCTAATAAGAATTACTATAATAATAATTATGATAAAACTTAGATTTTCTTTTAAAAACTTTTTCATTAAAATCCTTTCATAAAATAAAATTAAGGAAAGTATTAATTTCTTTCCTTAACTTTGTAATCTTTAGTCATATTCTTAATAAAGTTAAGTTTTGCTCTTCTAACTTTACCTTTTTTAATTACTGTTATTTTATCAATTGTTGGTGCGTTAACTGGAAAAATTCTTGTAACAGCAACTGAACCACTTTTCTTTCTAACAGAGAAAGTTTCAGATACACTACCACCTTTTTTAGAAACAACTAAGCCTTCAAAAGCTTGAATTCTTTCTTTTTTTCCTTCTTTTACCCAAACATCAACTCTAACAGTATCTCCAACACGAAATTCTGGAATGTCTTTACGAATATGCTTTTCATTGATTTTATCAACTAAATTAGCCATCTACTGCACTTCCTTTCTATAATTATTACCTGTAATCATTAATATAATTAAGCGGATTACATACCTTTTGGGCTGAAATAATTATAGCATACTAAATTAATCATTTCAACTTTTTTATTACAAAAATAAGTTTACTCGTTAATTTTCATTTGGAATTCCGTTTTATTAAGAAAAAATGCAATAAGTCTGATTATAGTATAATAAGTAATGTTTCTTTACCAAGAAGGAGGAATTAAAAGTTAAAGACTGGAAGCATTTAACATATGAACAAAGATAGGCTATTTCTAACGGAATATCACATAATTATAAAATTTATTGGCAAAGGAACACAAACATACAAAACTGCAATAAGTTTGAAAAACGAAAATAACTATGTTGTTTTGGTATAAAATAATTTATTTATTTACTATAAAAATTAAAAGACTTATTTCTGTTTTTAGTATTTAAACCTGAAATAAGTCTAAAAAATTAAACTAAAATTTATAAACCTGCATTTAGTCTAAAAATTTGCGTTTTTATTTAGTTCTGACCAATGTTTTTGATTTATCTACTTTCTTTTCACTAAAAAATACTGGACACAAAACATTATCATATAAAATATCCATTTCATGTAAAGCTCGTGTTCCTGCTACATACAAAAGATGCATATCATCTATATTATTCTCATCATAAACTTTACTAGAAGCATTATTGATTAAAACAGCATCAAACTCTAAACCTTTTGATAATTCACTTGTTAGTACAAAAACTCCACCATTATACTCCATATCATTAGCTTTTATATGTGTAATATCAATACCAAATTTCTTTAACGAATTATAAACATTTTCTGCTTCTTTATCTGTTTTGCATATAATTGCAAGTGTTTTATATCCTTTATTAATCCATTCATTTATTTTAGCAATTTTATATTCGTCATATTTTGCAAATTCTCCAAAAGTAATATTAGTTCCATGTCTTATTACAGGTTCAGCTTCATTTAAATTCATTTGTCTTAATACTTTATTAGCATTATCTGTTATTTCAATAGTTGTTCTATAACTTTTATTTAAATTTAGAATTGAACAATTATTATCAAATATATATGTTGCTACACTTTTCCAATTTTTTATACCTCTATAAGAATAAATAGATTGTGCTAAATCTCCATAAATTGAAAATGTACTATTTGGGAAAGTTTCTTTTAAGGCATCAAAATGAAATAATCCATAATCTTGAGCCTCATCAATTACAATGTGATTATAATTTGGATTCTTTCCATATAATAAATTATTTATATGTAATAATGCTGGAAGATCTTCAAAAGATACTTTTTTCTTTTTTAATAACAGTAATGTCTCTTTTTGTAACTTCATTATTTCTATTTCAGATAATTCTTTAGTATAATTACCTATATTGGCAATAAAAAGTTTATAAATATTCAGTATACCTAATTCTAATTTTTTAAAATAGTTTTTAATTAGCTTAACACCATTATTTTTAATTATATTATTTAATTCTACACTTTTAAAAACTGCTTCTTTTCTAATTGGATTATCTTTTGGTAAATCACTCATATATACTACTCTATATTTTTGATTTAATTTACTATAAATATCTTCAATATGATTTTTGAAATTACTAACAAAATATCTAGAAGCACTATCAAAATTTGGATATGAATTTATTTCAGAAAATAAGACTTTTCTTATTTCTTCAACAGTATATATTTCTTCTCCATTTATTTTAAAACCTTCTTGTACTATCCCATAAGACAAATAATCGCACATAAAATCATCAAGTATTTTTTTGTATTCAAGTGAAGTTTTAAATGCTTGAATTTTTTTATATTCTTCTTTATTTCCTTTTTGATTAAATACTGTATTGCTATCTAAAACTAATTTATCTTTTATAAGATTATTTATTAAATTTAAATATGTTTCTTGTTCTACAGGATCAGTTTCTAATTCTGGCAATATAGATGATATATAATTCAAAAAGTAATTATTTGGTCCAATTAATAAAAATTGGCTTGAATTGATTTTTTTTTCTAAATTAAATACCAAATATGCAATTCTATGTAGAGCAACTGATGTTTTACCTGAACCTGCTACACCTTGAACAATTATATTTTCTGTAATAGGTCTTCTAATTATTGCATTTTGCTCTTTCTGTATTGAAGCAATGATTGTTTTCATTTTATTATCAGCATTAATACTTAAATATGGTTGTAATAATTCATCATTACTTACTAAACTTGTATCAAACGCATCTATAAATTCTCCATTTTCAATAATTATTTGACGTTTTAATTTCAAATCTCCATGTATAATACCAGAAGGTGCTTCATAACTAGACCTTCCCAAATCACTATCATAATATAAACTACATATTGGTGTTCTCCAGTCAGTTGTAACAATTTCATTATTGTCACCATGAATAGTTGTTTTACCAATATATACTTTTGCCACATTATTGCTACCATCAGAAAGAAAATCAATTCTTCCAAAATAAGGTTTTTTTTCTGATAATTCAAGTTGTCTAAGCTTAGTTGCTTGTGTTGTCATCAAACCTTCAACTAAAAATGCATCTCCCTGTAATACATTAGTATACCTATTTGGAATTTCCCGCATTTCTTTTATACAATATTCTTTTTCTTTTTCTAAACTCTCTTTTACATAATGAAAATAATCTTTTTCTTCTTTTACAATATTTTTCAACCTTATTTCCCCCTAATATAATAATTAATTTAATAGTTCTTCTATTAAAACATTTGTTATTTTTTCAGCATTTATATATAAATATTTACATAATTTTGTTCTAAAAAATGCAAATTCTAACAATTCATTTTTTGTATTGTCAGCAATATATTGTTTATATCCAAACGTACTAGTTAAAAGTTGAACTAAATATATATAAGACATATATTTAAAATCATATTCGTTTAACGAAACATAATTAGTAAACCTTTTAACATATTGTAATAAATTATTAATATCTATTTTTCCATCTTTTGCTTCTGGATCTATATAACTATAAGATCTAATAATTTCCCATACTACTGGCATTTTACAAGCTGATACAAAGTCAATTATAGCATTGATTTTTCCATCTTTATAAATAAATTGCAAAAGGCTATAATCTCCATGCGTATTCATAATAGATATTTTATCCATATCACTAAAATCAAATTTATCTCTTACATTTTTTAACATAGATATCTTGTCATTTAAATCTTTATATATCTGTGGATATTCTTTCTCAGAAATTTTTTCCAATAATTTTTTTTGCTTTTCTATACTTTCATCAATTGTTTTATTTGAATACCAATCTGAAACATCATTTAAAGGTAAATCAAATTTAAGTGTTTTAAGACTTTTAACAATTTTCCCTAAATACTCAGCAGATTCCATCATTTGTTCATAATTTGCGGTATTTGATTCAATAATATAACCATCTATGTATTTTTGCATTATAATAATTTTATCTTCATATATAAAACTATATTTTCCCTCAACTGTTTGCAAATACTCTGGAACTGGAATTATGTCTGCTTTTAAATGATTAATTATAAATATTTCCTTTTCAATTTCAGCATTAGTATATTTAGACTGAAATTCTTTAAGAATATATTTATTATCATTTATTGAATATAAATTAGCACTTCCACGGTTTAACTTTGTTACCTGGTAAACATCAATATTATACTGCTTTTTTATTATTTTAATTATTATCTTCTCATTTAAAACTGTTTTTTCTATCACTTTAATTTTCCTTCCTTTAACTTTTCTATGATTTTTAGCGAATCACCTCTAACATTATATAATGGCACATTAATTTTAGATAACCATTTATAAATATTTTCTCTATCTATTTTTAAAAATACTTTATTATCTGTTGAAAATGGTATATCAGAATGCCATGTACATGACCTAAATAAAGTTTTTATTATATGTTCCTTATTTCTTATCAAATCAAAATTTACTTTTCCAAAATCACAAATACCAATCAAATTTATTATAACTTTAATCTCTACATTACAATCATGTGACTTAATAAATAGATAATTATCTTTATCTATTTTCATATATGTAGATCCTTTTTTAAACATAATTTTATTATTTTCATAATATAAATTTGTTTGATCTGTAGACAATACTTCCACATTGTTTTTTAGTGCTTTTAGACATAAGCTTGTTTTACCAGAATTAAAATCACCTACTACTAAAATACCACTACTATTATAAAACAAAACAGCAGAATGTAAAAGTAAATTACTTTCATTATTTATTACATTTGACAACAAATTATAAAATAATGGATATAAATCCGTTTGATTAATTTTTTTATTAATTACTTTTTCATTACCATCTATATTCCAAATTAATTTGTTATTATATATTTTTATATATAAATTGTAATCATTATTATCAATAGTATCGTATATATTCATCCAATTTTCAATTTTTTTACAATATTCATCTACTTCACAATAAACATAAATTTTTCTATTATTAATATAATATACTTTGTTTATCATTTTTTCTATCTCCTTTTCAAAGTTAGAACCTGTTGTATTTCTTCTGCACATTCTTCAAATGTTTCAAATTTTTTTATATCATTGATTTCGGATATAATTTCATCATTATTACCAACAATATATCCATTATATCTATTTAACATATCTAAATCATTTGGTCCATCACCAATAGTATATATTTCATCATCTTTTAAATGTAAAGTATTTTTTACTATTTCTATTGTTTTAAGTTTACTTGATAAATTAAAAATATGTATATCAAATTTATTATTACCATCCGTACAATAATCAAAACTTTTTGATGACAAAAGCATATTTACAATTTGTCTTCTAATATTTAAATCATGATTTATATGAATTAAATATTCAATTGGAGCATTAGGTGCCAATACGCCAAATTCATCTAATGGTTCTATTTCTAAAATTTGTTCATAAAATGGATTTAATTGTTTAATAATTTTTGAATCAACATAAGTCTTAAAAATCACTTGATATTTCTCATCAAATAATAAGTTACCATTAGCACATGATATATAATTAAATGGTATATCATTATCTAATATTTCCTGTAATATGGATTTATATAATCTTCCTGTAGAAATCATTATTTTGTTTTGCTTACTTAGTAATTTTTTTAGTATTTCAACATTTTTCTTTAAGTAATCAACTTGTTTTGCTTTTAACGTTCCATCATAATCCGAAACAATTAAATTTTTAATAATATCACCACCTAATTTAAACTAGTATTTAAAAATTTCAATAAAATTCAATTTTTGCTTTTTAATACTATTTAATTTTTCAAAGGAATAATCATATACATTTATAAACTTATTTAAAAATAATTTATCCTCATTATTTATTAGCAACTTTTCAAACATAATTTGCCTATTTTTACTAGTTATACCATTAAATTCATGACCACCTATTATAGTCAAATTTTTTCTATTAATGATGAGTGGTGAAATTAAATACTCATCATCTCTTGGCGTACTTAAAATTATTATTGTACTATTAAAGTTTACGTTGTCAAATATACTTTTTATAATTTGTGAATTTCCAGTAGTATCTATAAACGTTTTATATTCATTTTTAGAATTTAAACTACTAATAAAATTAATATCTATATTATAATATTCCTTTACGATTTTTGAAAGTAATTCTATTCTTGGTTTTTTATTTCTTACAAAAATAGATATTTTTTTATAATTATTATCCAAAAGATATAATAAACAAGTAATTCCTACATTACCTAAACCATAAATTAATACGTTATCATAAATTACATTTTGTTGTTTTTTTAATGTTAAAGCAGTTATTAATTGAAATCTTGAAAAAATTATATTATAAATATTATATTTTGAGTCAGCCATTAAATATCCCTTATTTAAAATTACTTCTTTTATATTATGATCAACATTTATAATATATCTATAAGAATTGACAACACCACTAATGCCCATATAACCACAATTATTATATTTTTCAGTACCACGACTAACAATACTATATTCTATTTTTACTTTACACATAATTTTACCTTCTTAAATAATATTTTAATATATTTCCTTTTAACTGATTAAAAGGTATTTCCTCAGACAATTGTTCATAATTAAAGTTAGGAAATAATTTATTTATCATCATAAAATCATCAAAAGTAAAATTTTTATCTTTGCCTTTTTCTTGCAAATTTAAAATTGCATCTTTAGGCTTAATTGGGGGAGAAACTGTAAATTCATGTTCTTTATCTAATTCAACTATACTAATCATCGAAATTGGTGCTTCCCAAATCAAATTAGTATTAAAAATTTTATTAAATTCAGCAATATCAAATCTAATTTTATTACTACCATATAAATTTTTTTTATTAAGTTTTATAAATTCTTTCATAATATATTTGGTCTGAAAAAATAAACTTTCATCAAAAGTAAAATCATAAGGTAAGCCAAAGGCTTTCCATATTCCTTCTTCTTTTCCAACGAATGTTATATCATTTGATATTGGATAAGCATTATTTAACAAAACATTGCAAAAAAGTGCTGTTGATTTACCACTATCTTTTTTTCCTAAAAACAAAGTAGCTTTATCATTTACCATAATACATGATGCGTGAATAGGAAAAAAATTTCTTTCCAATAACTTTCTAACTAATAATTCTGTTATAACTCTAATTAAAACTTTACTATTGTTATCATTTTTACAAAATATAGATATTCTTTTATCATTTCTTATGATTATATTTTCACATGAATATTGTTGTTTAGGTGAATATGAAATAACTTGTTTATTAAAATTATTTACAATATATGTAGCATTTCGAAATGGATAAAAAATTTCTCCTAATTCAATTTTTTTTATATTTTCAATTTCCTTATAACATAGTTCATAATCATATTCTATATCAAAATGATTTGTATTAGGAAATCTTTTTTTGATGTCATCAAATGTTTTTTTTGTAGCATTTATCTTTAAAGTCAATAAATCTCCTATCTTAATTATTTCTGAGTTCATAAAACACCTACTTTTTATTTTCCATTTTCAACAAATTATTACAATATAAATTCATAATATTAGAAAAAGATATAATATCTATATAATTTGGATTAGAAGCTTGATTATTAAAATAAAGATATGCTTTATTAATAAAACATGTAAAATTATCATCTTCTTCTACTATTTCATTATATATGAGTTTTCCATTATAATAAATACTCATATTTGCTGGTTTTAATAATTCTAAATTATTTGAATATATAGCATAATTACCTTCTATTGCATAATCATCTTTTGTACATATAATAATTCGTTTTTGCGTAATCATAGATGCTAAATTACTCTCATATATTATATCAACATCATTAGACCTAGATATAATCAAACCATATCCATGATTCACCAATGTTATATTTTCAATTTTTAAATCACTTGCAGATGTAATAATATTTTTAATATTATAAGAATTATTCAAAAAATATTGTGATATATATATTTGATGTGGGATTTCTATTTCATAGTTTAACGTTGCTTTCTTATTATACCCTCTTCCATTTAAACTTTCTGGAATTCTATTTTTTGAAAAGTTTGAATATATTAAACTAATCTTTTTATTATTATTATCAATATAAGATTTTATAAGTTCTGTAAGTTTAGAATATAAATAGTTTTCAACCATAACTATATTAAGTTTATTAATCTTATTTATAGTTTTTTCATTAAAAACAAAAGGCTTTTCAACAAGAATATCTTTTATATTTAAACTATAACAATCTTCAATTAATTTTAAAAACTCACTTTTGGGAGTACAAATATCAACTATTAAGTTATTTACTTTCAAGTCATTTATTAATACACATTCTTTAATACTTGAATATATATTTTGATTGACTATATAATTGCTTTTTTTCTTTATATCAACAAAATAAATATTCCCTTTTACTTTTATTTTTTTATAAGATCTATAATGTAACAATGAAGCTTTACCAGTACCAATTATTATTATATCTTTCATTACATCACCTTTCTATACTTAATAAAACAATATTATTTATTGCAACCTTCTTTAAAATATTTTATTACAATTATCTATAAATATTTTTACAACTTCATTCCATTCATAATTATATTTTAACTTATATGACTTATTATTTTCATTTTTCATAACTAATGCTTTCATCATTGCTTTATACAAACCATCTTCTTCATTAAAATCAAAATAGATCATTTGATTACTATCAATCATCTCATCAATAATTTCACTTTTAGGAGAAATACACTTTATTTTGGTTCTAGATATATTAATAAAATTCGATGGAAAAAAACCATATTTAAATGCTGGAGTATTAAGATCATATAAGCTTATAAACACATTAGTTATACTTGTCAATTTTATCCAATCATTTTTATCAATATATTGATTTATCCAAATAATATTTGAATTATTGGATATTAATTTTTTAATATTAACATTAGCATTTTTGGATTCACGGCCGGCAATAATTAATCTACAATTTTTTAATTTATTAAAAGAATTTATGACATCATCAAGCATTTTATATTTATAAATATTGCCAATAAAAGTAAATGTAAATATACTTGTATTTTTTATTTTAAGTTTACTTTTCGAATTTTCAAAGTTATTAATTCCCATTCCATGATTTATAGCATTGATATTATAATGTTTTTTTATACTTTTTTTCATATATTCTGACAATGAAAATACTAAATCACATTTATTTATAAATTCATTAGTAACATAGTAATCAACATCAGTTAATTTTCTATCTATTGGAAAAAAATTATGAACAGTCCAAACAATTTTCCAACCTTTTTGTTTAAGAATGTCTACATTTTTTAAAAAAGTATTTGCTGTTTCTAAATCATTACTATCATAAAATCTTTTTAGCCGATTAAAATATATTATGCCTTTATTTGTGATTTTATCTAAAGGTAATTCAGGATTAATTACATATTCATAGTTTTCATAATTATTTAATTCTAAACAAAAATTATAAAAATATGGGCTTGGATGTTCTATCCCAGCATGAAGTATCCAAATTTCTATTTTCTTTTTTTCCATTTTTCTACCTTTTCAGATGTTTCTCTTATCATATAACCAACATCATCTACACTATGAGCATCAGATGAATAAACAAAGTCAACTTTATATTTTCTCATCAATTCTAACATATAATAAAGTTGTTCATCACTCCATCTTGCTCTATTGCTTGTGTTGATTTCTATTAAAACATTTTTTTCATGACATTTATTTAAAATATCTATGAATAAATCTTGATATAGTTTATAATCTTTATCCATTTTTATATGAGCTATTGCTGTAATCGGATAATTATCCAACATATCAAGTATAGATTTTAAATATTGTCCTAAATTATCAAATTTAATACTATGAATGGCACCTATTATCCATTCAAATTGACCATATTGAATAATATTTAAAGTTTCATTTCTAAAATCTAAATTATTTGAATAATCAATTTCAATTCCTTTAATTATTGTTAATTTTACTGATTTATCTGAGTTTCTATAAATTGAAATTTTATTATTAAAACTGTCAATTGCTTCTTTTGTATAAAGTACTGGTTTATGTTTATTAGATATTCTATTTCCATGATCTAGAAAAACCACTTTTTCAATACCAATATCAATACACCTTTTTACATACTGATCAAACAAATTTTGTTCATATATTGCATTTTTTAAATGAATATGCATATCTTCCATAAAATTATCTCTCACTTTTTATTTTTTTTCTTTTTAATTCAGCTTCAAATGAACTTGGCCATAAGCAACCATTACAAGAAGTGGCATCTTTAGCACGCTCAAAATAAAAGTCTTCTAATCTATCTTCTAAATCAAATACGGTAAAATGTTCATTAACATTTCCTATTTTATCACAACAACAGACAAGTCTTCCATCTGAATCTATTCTTAGTTCTGAAAGTCCACTGCACTTCCAATCTAAATTTTTTATATATTTTTTAGACTCTTTTAAAAATTCAACAGAATTTTTAATTTTATATCCATCATTTTTCATTTCAATTATTTTATCTATTATAATTGTATATTTTTTTATATCTTCATCTGTTACAAAAGCAAATTTTTCATTATTTTTTCTATGATCAAAAGTTCCTTCATTCCCCCAATGAAAAGGTAAAATATAGGTTACAACATTTTTATTATTCATATATTTTATTAAATCAATAATTGAATCTACATTGCACTTATTAAGTACTATATAATTTATAATACTAGGTTTATTGAACGCATTTATCAAATAATCTATCAAAGCTAAGCCATTTTTTGATTTTAGTGGACTAATTGATTTTTTTAAGTTTAAATTATCAACACTAACTCCTAAAGAGTTTAAACCATTTTCAATTAATTTTTTTACTATATCAAAGTTTTCATAAGCATTTGTAGTTAGATTACATACAAGTCCAGACTCAATAGTTATATAATGCACCAATTCAATTATATTCGGATATAATGTTGGTTCTCCACCTAATATAACAATCTCTTTCGAACCTAGCTTTTTTATTATATCTATAGCTTTTTTCCATTCTTCTAGAGTTAAATCATTACGAATTGTATTTTGAATATTACAATACATACATTTCATATTACATTGTCTCGTTAATCTAATTCCAACATTAATAATTTTATTTTCCATTAATTTCCTCCTAAAGACCAATATGTGATATTTGAATAATTTTTATTTTTTAGATTAATACAATTCTTAAAATCATAAATAAAGACTTTTTTAGTTGTATTAATACTATCAAAATCATAACTCTTAATATTTTCCCATTCGGTAGCAATTATAATTACATCACAATTTAGTATACATTCATCTATATTATTGTAATATTTTATTTTATTTCCATATATTTTTTTAAATGAATCAATCCCCTTTGGATCATAAACATTAATATTTGCTTTTTCATTTATTAGTCTATCAGTTAAATATAAAGAACAAGAATTTCTAATATCATCTGTATTTGCTTTAAACGTTAAACCTAAAATTGCAACAATTTTATCAGATAAATTAGGAAAAACTTTTTTAATTTCTTCAAAACATTTCTTTAACTGAAGATCATTTATTTCTATTGCCGATTTAACAAGTTTTAAACTTGATTTTTTTTTATTTGAATAATTCAATATAGCTCTTGTATCTTTAGGCAAGCATGAACCACCATAACCTATTCCACTCTTAAAATATTTTCCACCTATTCTTTCGTCATATTTTACACCTTCAACTACATTTTCCACATTTATATCTAGTTTTTTACATAAGTTACTCATTTCATTAATAAAAGAAAGTCTAATTGCCAAATATGAATTAGCCATAAATTTAACCATTTCTGCTTCTTTGGTATTCATTATTACTATTGGTATTCTTACATTATAAAAATTTAAAATTTTATTATATAAATTAATTATTACTTGTAAAGACTCATTATTATCTGAACCAATAACAATTCTTTTAGCATTAATAAAATCATTTATTGCAGTTCCCTGTGATAAAAATTCAGGATTATGAAGAATATTAACATTGCAGTGTTTTAAATATTTTCGTAATTTGTTACAAGTACCAGGTAAAATAGTTGAACGAATACAAATTGTTATAATTTTATTATTTAATATATTTTTATCAATATTTTTTATTACGTCAATTATAGAGCTAATATCCAAATCATTTTTGGAATTTAAAGGTGTACCTACACAAATAAAAATGACATCACTTTTAGAAATTTTTTTATAATTAGTAGTAAATGTTAATTTATTATAACTATTAATAAGTAATTCTTGACAATCTTTTTCATAAAAGGGCATTTTTTTCCTTTTTAATTGTTTTATTTTTTCTTCATCTTTATCAATACATGTTACATTGAAATTTGCATTTGCAAATACTAAGGATGTTGTTAAACCAACATAACCTAAACCTATAATAGTAATATTCATAATTTATCTCCCTTCAATTTCCAATAAAAAACGAGACAAAAGCAGATATATGCTCAATTGTCTCTTCTTTGTAAAAATTATAATCATGTATTTATCTCTGAGCATTCACTCAAAACTTGAATGCTATTATATATTAATGTTAAATGATTGTCAATATTTTGTAGAGCGTTTTAAGTATGATTTTCCTCAAAAATTAATTGTATTTTAACATATTATATAAACTACTCTTCAACTCTTCTTATTCTATGAGATATAAATATAATAATTTCTTTAATAATTGCAATACATGGTGTAGCAAAAATCATACCAACAATGCCAAAGAAGTGGCCAAATAATAATAACCCAATAATTATAGCAATAGGATTTAGTTGCATTGCTTTGCTCATAACAACTGGTTGTAAAACATAATTTTCAATTAATTGAACTATTATTGCAACAACTAAAGTTAAAATTCCTACTATAGGGCCTTGGGTAAATCCAACAATAACTGCTGCTGCTCCTCCAATATATGGTCCAATATATGGTATAAGATCTGTAATACCACAAAATAAACCAAAAAGGACAGCAGAATTTAATCCTACAAGAGCAAAGCCAATGGTATCACAAACAAATACCATAAAAGCCACTAAAAGAGTACCATTAACTACTTTTCTAGCATTAAGTCCTATATTATCTATAAGTTTAATATAATCTTTTTTATCTTTTTTCCTTAAAAACTTTTGAAAATTAAAAACAATATTATCATAATCCATTAACATATAAATCATAATAACTAAACTTAAACCAATTGTTCCTAAAGCTGAAACTAGACTTTTAACAACATTTATTAAACTATTAGGAAGACCTGTAGTAATTGAAGTAAGCATTTCTTGTCCTGTCGAAATAATTCCCTCTTTTAATTGGGTAATATTTAATCCCGAAATATCAAATTTATCCAATGTATTCGAAATAAAATTACTTACACTACTAAATACTGATGGTATATATGATATTAAATCATTAATTTGTTTATATAATACTGGAACAAAAATATATAAAAATAGGAAAATAAAACCCACTAGTCCAATAAAAATAATTATTGCACATAATGCTTTATTTAATCCTTTATCAACCATTTTTTTATATAAAGGATGAAATAACCAAGTTAAAATAAAACCTATAAAAAGTGGTGAAATTACTTTTAAAACTCCAATAAATATTGAATAAATTTTAAGTTCTTTTAATGCAATTATTATACCTAAAAAAATAGCAATAATTAAACAAATATAAAAGACTCTTAATAATTTTTGTGATAAATGGATTATTTCATTTAACCCTTCTTTATCAATTTCTTTATCTTTTCTTTTCATAAAATTACCTTTCTTACATTATATATTATATATTTTTTATTTTTTTTAATCAATAAAAAAAGAATATTAATCATTTTTTAATACTCTTTTTTCAGTTTTAACATTTATTTTTTCTAAATATAAATAAATTGATCTAATTTTTTCATAGTTTAATGAATATAATATTTCTAATATACCAACAATATTTTTTTCAATTAAATATTTTTTTAATTCTATTATAATTTCATCATCTTTAACATATTTTAAAAATATATTATAAAACTTATTCATTATTTGTTTATCATTTATATTATTAAAGAAAAAATCATCAAGAGACATATTATTATCTTTAGTAAGCAATTGAAATCTATAATTTTTATTATTAATAATACATAAACTTCCATTTAAAAAATTTATAGGAAGCAAATTATTTTCTAAAACCATTTTCATTATTTCTTCATAAGAATATTTTTTAGTAAACATATCAATTAATTCTAAAGAATTATAAAAATTATTAGTACCTTCTAAAATATTAATATCAATTGGCATAAATTCTCTAGGTCTTGCTTCTACAACTAAATAATATAATACTTTATTTTCATTATCCATAATCATCACTCCAATTTGGGATAAGAAAATATTTTATCATATTTATTTAGCATATGCAAACTTTTTTATATTGACATTAACTGCCTATTTAATTTATTTTTTTGATTTTCTATAGTAACTCTTTCTACTACAAAAATCATTAATACGGCATTTATTGTATAACTTCCACCATAAGATAAAAAAGGAAGTGGTACACCAGTAAGAGGAATAAGAGCAAGAAAACCAAATATATTAATAAAAATGTGTAATGCAAAATACCAAAATGTACCATAAGCAAGAATGCTAGTTCTTAAATTGTCACTTTGTTTAGCAATCTTAAATAACTTAAATAGAATTATTCCATATACAATAATTATTAAAGTACCTACTATAGAACCTAATTCTTCGCAAATAATTGGAAAAATCATATCTGTATGGCTTTCTGGTAAATATAAATATTTTTGTGAACTTTGGCCTAATCCTACCCCAAATAATCCTCCATTAGATATAGCAATTAAAGCATTACATACTTGATATCCACTTTGTTCTTGATATCTTTCACAAGGATTTCTAAAATTTAATCTACTTAATTTATTACTTGACATTATATTTCCACCCTTATATAAAAGAACAACTGCTATGATTACAACTCCAATTGCTAAAATTTTTAATATTTTTAAAATATTTTTTTTAATCATAGGAACACTTAAAAAAGTTAAAAAAGCAATAGCAATTATTATTGCTCCACCTCCCCAATCTGGTTGCATTAAAGTAAGAACTGTGTATGCTACTGCAAGAAAAAGGGGAACAAAATATAATGTTAAATTCTTTGTATTTCTTTTAGAAAGATTATTATAATATACTGACATAAATAAAATTAAAGCTGTTTTAGCAAATTCAGTAGGTTGTAAATTAAAAGGTCCAAGATCAAACCAACTTTGGGCATTTCCAGCAATTTTTCCTTTTACAAGAACTAAAACTAATAAAAGAATTACTCCAATAGAATAAATATAAACCAAAAATTTATATCTTTTAGTAGGTATAAAAAGTATAAACATACCAGCACAATAAGATAATATTAAAACTAACAATTGTCTTATAAAAAAATGATTTGAAGATACTTGATATCTAAGTATAGTTGAAGCACTTGATGCTGAATATATCATTACAAGTCCAAAGATACATAGTAATGTAACCAAAAAAAGTAATAATTTATCTATTTTTTTAATATCCTTATTCATAAATATATGATATCATCTTTTCAAATGTAAGTAAATTAATATATTTGGAAAATCATAAAATTTACAATAACTGTAATCACAAAATAAAATATTTCGTATATCTTATAATAGATACATAAAGGAGGGTTTTAAAATGTATTATTACGGAAATAATGGCTATTATCCTACTGGTGGATATGCTTCTCCTTGCTGTGCAGGATCTTATGCAGGTTATACAAGTGGATATGGTATAGGTGCTGCAATATGGATAGTATTATTTATACTACTTGTAATAATTATAGGAGCATGGGGTTTTGGTAATCAAGGACCAAATAATTAGGAAGGAAACTTCCTTTTTTTTATGATTTGATTTATTAATTATTTTTTGATAGAATATGTTTGTCAAAGGGGATGAATTAAATGGAAGTACCTGATATTAAAATATTAGATGAAAAAAATAAATTATTAAGAAAAGTTTCAAAAGATGCTACTTTTCCACTTACAAATGAAGATAAAAAATTAATCGAAGATGCAATTAATTATTTAAAAGCATCACAAGATGATGAAATAGCAGAAAAATATTGTTTAAGAGCCGGTATGGGACTTGCTTTTGTTCAACTTGGCATATTAAAAAGAATTTTTGTAATTGCTAATAAAAATGATGATGATACTTTTGAAGAACATATTATTATAAATCCAATAATTAAATCTGCTTCTGAAGAATTAATTTATGTTGGTGAGGGTGAAGGCTGTTTATCAGTTAATAGGCCAACATGTGGAATTGTACCTAGACATGCAAGAATAAATGTTGAATATCAAGATATAAATGGAAAGAAAAAAAACATTAGAGTTCGTGAAGATATCTCAGTTGCTTTTCAACATGAAATCGATCATTTAAATGGCATTTTATTTGTTGATAAAATCGATAAAAAAGATCCTTATAAAAATAAGAATCAAATGCGTGAAATATAAATTATCTTTTACAAAAAATATTATTAAGTAAATCTTGTAATTCTTCTCGATTAATAGGCTTTGATATATAACCATCGAAGCCTTCTTTTAAATAGTATTCTTTCATTCCTACCATCGCATTTGCGGTAAGAGCTATAACCGGAGGTATTTTGACACCTTCCAGATTTTTTATTTTCATAAGAGTTTGAATTCCATCCATTACTGGCATCATATGATCTAAAAAAATTAAATCATATCTTTCACCATTTTTAATTTTACTAATTGCTTCCTCTCCACTTTGTGCACAAGTAATATGAAATTTATAATCAGAAAGAATTCTTTGAGCAACTTTTAAATTAAGTTCATTATCATCAACAATTAATATATCATAAAGAGATCCATCAAAATGAACATTTGAAGTACTTACTTTATTTTGAGTTTTAACTTCTTCATTTTCTATTGCATTAAAATCAATTTCCTGAGGTAATACAACTGTAAATGTTGTACCCTCTTTATATTTTGATGTAAAACTAATTGCTCCTCCTAAAAGTTCAACTAATTTTTTAGTAATAACAAGACCTAATCCAGTTCCTTCAATAGATTTATAATTTTCTTGATTATTAATCCTTGAAAATTTAACAAATAATTTATCATAATCACTTTCTTTTATACCTATACCAGTATCTTCAACAATAAATTTTAATGTAGCCATATCCCCTACATTTTCACTTTTAATAATAAAATTTATATGACCTACATCTGTATATTTTACAGCATTAGAAAGTAAATTCATTAATATTTGATATATTTTAAGTTCATCACCAATTAAAAATTTAGGAACTTCTTTATCTATATTTACATTAAAAATAACTTTATTTTGATCAACTTTTGCTGTAATAACTGAAGTAAGTTGCATTATAACTTTTCTTATATCATAAGTAGTTTCTCTTTTTTCTTCTTTGCCACTTTCTATTCTTGAAACATCTAATACATTATTAATAATTTCAAGAAGAGTTGAAGCAGCATCATATATACTTTGCACTTCGTTTTTTTGATTTTCAGGTAATTCTTCAGTTAAAAGACTTTCACTAAATCCAATAATAGCATTCATTGGTGTTCTTATATCATGACTCATATTAGATAAGAAATCTGTTTTAGCTTTTGAAGCTTCATTAGCTTCTTCTTTATCTTTTTCCAGTTCAGTTATAATTTTTAAATCAGGATTTTCCATTGTATAATAAATAAGAGTTATTATAAAAGCCATTATTGAACTTGTAATTGTAATATTTTTAAATACCCATTGTAATACTATAGATATTAAATTTAAAAATATAAATAAAAGTATTGTAATATTTTTATTAAATTCAATTTTTTTATTACTTGAAATTAAATAAATACCTAATACTCCATTATATATAATATTTATAATAAAAGAAAAATATAAATCTTTACCATTTTGATAATTAATATAATTATTAATATCAACATAATATGAACTTTTTAAATAAATGCATATTGCACATAATATAAAAGTTACAACAAAAAGTACATAATATAATGCACTACTTTTAAATAACTCTTTTAAAGATTTAATATTATCTTTATTTAATGATGATACATATATAATAAGCCACATAGACCATATAATAGTACTTATTATATAACTTTTTGAAATAATTAAATTTAATATTTTATATTTTTCATAAAACATTAAATAATTAGTACATCCATCAAGTAATATTACAATGAATGTAAGAATTAAAAACACTTGATATACACTATTTTCAAGTGTTTTTTCTTTTCTTTTTTTAGAAAATACTCCGATAAGTAAAAATAAATATCCTAATGAAAAAATTTGTAATAAAACATTTTTTATCATTATATTTCACCGATTATATTTAAAAATATTGTTACTATATCAGGATCATATTTACTTCCACTTTTACTTTTAATATTTTCTACTATTTTATCTTTTGCAATATTATGAATTATACCATTAGCATATTCATAACCAATATTAACAATATAAATATAATATGGAATATCTTTACTATTTTTTTGTTTTGGAAATCCTTTTCCATCATATCTTTCATTATGTAATAAAATTACATCTAAAGCATATTTTTTAACTTTATCATCAATATCAATATAATTTAAAATTTTACTTCCTAAATATGGATATGAATATATTTTTTCTTTTTCTTCAGTAGTTAAATTATTTATATTTGAAAAATATGAAATTGGAACAAATTTTAAACCTATATCATAATATTTACAAGCTTTTAAAATATAATCATTATCAGAGTTTGCTCCATATTTTTCAAGTAATTTACTAATAACTTTACTTGCTATATTAAATGTTTTTTCATTATCAATTAAATATGAACTATTATAATTTGAAATAAGTTCTTTAAGTTCTTTATCTTGACTTTTAATTATTTCATTGATTGAATTATTTTTAGAGTACATTCTAATCATATTATTTACTCTTTTAACAATAATTTCAAAATTAAATGGTTTTTCAATCATATCAGCAATATCATAAGCATATACTTTTTCTTTTGTATCTTTTGTATCATCAGCTGATACAATGATTACAGGAATTTTTCCTAAATATCTTTTTTCTTTAAGATAATCAAGTACACCAAAACCATCCATTACTGGCATTTTTAAATCCAAAAATATACCAACAATTTTATCATAAGATGATTTTTCATATTTACTAAGTATTTCAACAGCTTCTTCGCCATTTTGAGCTTCAATTATATTATAATAAGATGAAAATGCTTTTTTAAAGATACTACGTGTAAGAGAATCATCATCAATTATTAATAAAGAAGATGAAATTTTATTTACTTTATTTATTAATTTAGTTTCATAATTTTTATTAATATCAGGATTTTTATGAATAATATCTTCAACTAAAGAAGAAAAGTAATTATATAAATTATTTATTTCATAATTATCTTTATTAATACTTTCTAAAGTATTTTCAATATTCATAATAAGATCTGTTATATCACTACTTATTTCGTTTTTATTTTGAATTATTTTTTCACTTATTTCATTTTTAAATGAAATAATTAATATTTTATTATCTACTAATTTAACAATATCAGTATAATTATCATAGGATAATATATTAGAAAGTTTTAAATAATTTATTACACAGTATTCTTTATTTTCTAAATTATTTGCACTTATTTTATTAAAATAATCATTAATAAAATCAGGATGAATACTTTTTTTACATCTTTCATAATATTCTTCATATGTAATTTTTTCACTTACATCAAGACTACCAGTATATTTAAAAAATAATACTTCATCTAAAGTTATATCAATTAATGTAACATTAAATGTATTCAATATATTACTTAAATAATTATTCATATTTAACCTCGAAAATATTTATCTAATATTTGATAAATTTCATTTGCTTTTGTAAATAATGATGTAATATTACTATTTATATAATTTATATCATTTTCTTTAGCTTTCATTTCATGATTATATGCTAGTTCTGCAAGTGAAGTTATTCCCAATGTTTTACAATTACTCTTAAGTGCATGAACTTTTACTGCATAATTAGCAATGTCTTTATTTTCATATAATTTTCTTATTTCAGCCATTTGATTAATAAAATTATTTTTAAATTCTAATAAAATATCATTATAAATTTGTTCATCTCCTAAAAAAGAAAGACCAATATCTACATCAATTCCATTATTTTTTAAATATTCAAGTGTATTATTCATAATTCACTACCCTTTCTATTTTTTTATAAGTTATTATTCAATAGATAACCTCTTACCCTACTATTAATATAATAGCATAAATTAATTATTAATTAAATATTTTTTTAATAAAAAAAGTGCATTTAGCACTCTTTATCAATATCAACTATTTTATATTTAGTAGTTCCTATACCTCTTTGCTCAGCTTCTTCAATAGTATGTAAACCATTTCTTGATTCAATTCTTTCTATTAAATATTTTTTACCTTCATCTTCTGAAGAATATACCAAATCAACACTTGCTTTATCAATAGCAACTGGATCTAGACTAAGTAATATACCAATATCTTTCATACAAGGATCTTCTGCTTTAGCACAACAATCACAATCAACAGATAAATTACATAAAATATTTATATAAACAATATTACCTTTAAAATAATTTACTACCGATGTAGCAGCATCAGCCATAGACTCTAAAAATAAATCTTGTTTTGTATTAAGTTTCCAAACTTCGTTTTGATCAAGTGTTTTCCCAGCACTATGAATGTAACTTTTTCCTCTACTTGAGGCAATACCTATTGAAAGTTGTTTAAGTGCTCCACCAAATCCACCCATAGGATGTCCCTTAAAATGAGATAAAACTAGCATACTATCATATTTTGTTAAATTTTTACCTACATAATTTTTATTAATAACTTTACCATTTGGAATATCTAATACTAAATCATCATCTTCTTCATCTAATAAATCAACATCAAAATATTTATTCCAACCATGTTTTTCTAATAATTTAAGATGTTTATTAGTACTATTTCTTTGTCCATTATATGCTGTATTACATTCAACAACAGTACCATTAACACAATCTATTAAATCTTTAACAAATTCAGGTTTTACATAATTTTGATTTCCATCTTCTCCAGAATGAAGTTTAATTGCAATATTGCCAGTTAATGGACTATTAATTATTTTATAGATTTTTACTAAACTTTCTGGAGTAATTTTTTTTGTAAAATAAACTATTTTTTCTTCCATATTTTATCCTTTCTTATTTAAAAAATGATAATACATTGTACTATCATTTTATTTATTATGGTGTAGTAATTTGTGTATATTCTATATTAGCGGCAAATCTTTTTTGACCATTTTGAATTTGATTATGCATTAAATTTTTAAGTGTTACTCTTGCCATATAATACTCATTAACTTTACCAGCTGCTTTTGATGTAGTTATTGATGTCTCATCAACCAATACTCTTGAAGAATCATTTGCATCAACAGTTATATCATATGATCCTTGTAATACATAACATCTATTATTTACATTATCATAATAATCTTCAACCCAATCAGTATCATCTAAAGCAGTACAATCATCTTTAGTCGCTATTTCTGAAATCACATTTCTTTGAGCATCATAGCATTTTCCTGTATTACAATTACTTTCAACAACTGATTTATCTACTTTATAAAAATCTAAAACTAATTCAGCTACATTTTCTACAGTCCAAATATATGTATCACTTGCAGTACAAGAATATAAATTACTTAAGTTATTTGAGTTTCCTTTTGGATAACATTTAAAATTTATGCCATCATTAGTTGCCCAAATATTTCCTTCACCACATTCATCTTTACCTAATGCATTTGGAGTTGTTTTTTCATAGCAAGTTCCTGAAGTATATTCCATATTATTTTCAGATACATTTAATGCTATTTTATATTTTCTTGTAACATCAGTTTCTGAATTAGTTTGAAAAGTAATACTTCCCATTGTTTCATCATATAAATTTGTTTTAGCTACGGCAAGTTCTTCACTAAAATTTTCTTCATTAGCTAAAATTTCAATTGAACTACCAGCATCTATTAAAAATAAATCACTTGAAACATCTGTTGTAACATTAATATTACTTGTTCCCTTTCCTTGTATTTGACTTGCTAAATATGCAAATGTTGCTCCAATTACTACAACAAGCATTGTAACTATAGCAATAACTGTAAGTAAAACCACATTTTTTTTGTTAGAGTTTTCTTCCATAATAATCTCCCTTCTATTATCAAAATAATCATATAATATTTTTTTATTTAAGTCAATAAATTACATTTTATTTTTTAAAATTATACATTTTTATATTTTTTTTTGATATTATTATATTGGAGAATAAATATGATTTTAAAAATTGATAATGATGAATATATTAAAGTAATTAAGGCAAATACATTTTTTAAAAAACTAATGGGTTTTATGTTTAAAAAAAATTTTAAATATGCAATGCTTTTTAAACATACAAATAGTATTCATACATTTTTTATGAAAGA
Source organism: bacterium (assembly GCA_029100545.1). GTDB lineage: Bacteria > Bacillota_I > Bacilli_A > RF39 > UBA660 > UBA6448. Next base: position 40,792 of record JAQXPH010000014.1, read on the forward strand.
AAATATTGATGTAATTGGAATAGATAAAAATGATATAGTAATTTATAAAGCTTTAAATATTCCTAAAAATAAAATAATTATTATTAAAAACAAAAAAAATACAAGCATTTTAGAAATGCCTGCATTTAAAGGAAAAAACTTAAAAATAGGAGAAAAATTAACCTTTATACGTAAATAAATAATCATTTATTGCTACATCATCACCACTTTTAGCCCCAAGTTTTTCAAGTTCATCTTCAACACCCATAGCTTTTAAAATTCTAGCAAAACGTAATACTGCTTCATCTTCTTCAAATTTAGTCATTTTAAATAATCTTTCGATTTCTTTACCTTTAAGCACCCATACATCGCCATCTTTAGTAATTGTATAAGGTTTTTCTTTTTTAAATTTTATATATACTTCTTCTTCAAATTCATTATCATTATATAAAGTATTTTCAGTTTCTTTTAAAGTTTTATCAATATGATTTAATAATTTATCTACTCCTAAAAGGGTTAAAGAACATATTTCAAAAACTTCTAAATCTGGATAGGCAGTTTTAAATTTTTCTAAATTTTCACTAGCATCAGGCATATCCATTTTACTTGCAACAACAATTTCTTTTTTATTTGCTAATTTTTCAGAATAATTTTTTAATTCATTACGGATAACTTTATAATCATTAATTGGATCATTTCCCTCTAAAGAAGTCATATTTACCATATGAAGTAATACTTTACATCTGTCAGCATGTTTTAAAAATTTATCACCAAGACCTATACCTTTGCTAGCTCCTTCAATAAGTCCAGGAAGATCAGCAACTACAAAAGAAGAATTATTTTTTAATTTAACAACACCTAAATTTGGTGATAAAGTTGTAAAATGATAACTTGCTATTTTAGGTTTAGCACTACTTATTACAGACAAAAATGTACTTTTACCAGCACTAGGAAGACCTATTATTCCAACATCTGCTAAAACTTTAAGTTCACATCTTAAATATCTAATTTCTCCTTCTTCACCTTTTTCAGAAAATTTGGGAGCAGGATTTTCATGAGTAGCAAAGGATTTATTACCTCTTCCTCCTCGCCCTCCATGAGCAACAATAACGCTTTGGCCATCACTTATAATATCACATACAATTAAAGATGTATCATCATCATAAACAGTTGTTCCTAAAGGAACCTTAATAACCACATCTTCGCTATTTTTTCCATAGCGATTTTGTCCCATACCATTTTCGCCTTTTTTACCTTTAATAATTTTTTTATATTTTAAATCAACTAACGTTTTTAAGGATTTGTCGCCAATAAAGACAATATCACTACCTCTTCCGCCATTTCCTCCGTCTGGGCCACCCATAGGAACAAATTTTTCACGACGAAAAGAAGTACAACCACTTCCTCCATCACCAGCAATTAATTTAATCTTTACTTCATCTACAAACATTTCAATCACCTAGCCTTTTTTTAGTATACCATTAATAATTAAATAAAAAAATGCCATAAGGCATTATTTTTCATAAACAGATACTTTTTTCTTATTTTTTCCTAATCTTTCATACTTAACAACGCCACTAATTTTAGCAAATAAAGTATGATCTTTACCCATTCCTACATTTTGTCCTGGATAAATTTTAGTTCCTCTTTGACGGTAAATAATGCTACCTGCATTACAAGTTTGTCCATCAGAAAGTTTAGCACCTAATCTACGACCTGCAGAATCACGATTATTTTTTGTAGAGCCTTGCGCTTTAACGTGAGCAAATCTTTGAATATTTAAACTTATAAATAACATATTAATTCTCCTTTACTATTATTTTTCATTAATTACTTCAATATTTTTAGGATACTTTCTAGATAATTCTTTAAGCATTTCCAACATATTTGTAATTAATTTTAATGTAATATCATCATTACTTAGAATTTCAATTTTCATATATTCATCATTATCTGAAAATTTAATGCTTTTCTGATTGATATTTAATAGACCATTAACAGTCGTATAAATAATACTAGATACACTAGCACATACAATATCTTTTCCTAAAGTATCAAAATCAGCATGACCATAAATTTTTATATAATCATATTTTTTTTCTACTTTTATCATAATTAACCATTAATTTTTTTAATTTCAACTAATGTATAAGCTTGTCTATGTCCTTGAGTTTTTCTAAATTTCTTTTTAGGACGATAATGGAATACTTTAATTTTCTTTCCACGACCATTTTTAATTACTTCAGCTTCTACAGTAGCATTTTTAACAAATGGAGTACCTACTTTACCATCAACAAATAGGACTTCATCAAAAACAACTTTTTCACCAGCTTGTACATCTAATTTTTCAATATAGATACGTGAGCCTTCTTCAACATAATATTGTTTTCCACCTGTTTTAATTATTGCTTTCATTTCTTACGCCTCCTTATATAAGTCACACCTTTAAGGTAAGTTAAACTTTTTAAAACCTTTTTAGAGTGGATGAAATGACTTAAAACAATAAAATCTTACCAAAATTACTTATATTTGTCAAGGTAATACTTATTTTTTAAATACTCTTTATCACTAATAATTTTGTTATTATATTTATAATAATATTTTGTATCTTTTAAATATTTATTTATATCTTCATTTTTATTTTTTACTTTATTAAATTTGATATCATATAATGCTCTTTCTAAAATAAATTTTTCATATAAAATATTCCTATTTTTTATTACTTCAATAGTTTTATAAATAAATAATATTATAATCATATAATTATTAAGATTATATTTATAATTAAAAATAAAGTATATTATTATAAATATAAATGAAGTTATATAATAATATTTAATAACTTTTTTATAAGGCATAATAAGTGCATATATTTCAAATAATATTTTTGATCCATCAAGAGGTATTATAGGAAGTAAATTAAAAAGCATTATATATTTATTATATTTTAAAACAACTACATTATCAGTAATTAAAAAAATAAATAATTGAAAAATTATTCCCATTATACTAATTAATAAATCTTTAATAATTGAATTATTTAATAATTTATCAATTTTAGTAACTCCTCCAAAAGGAAAAATTTCAATACTATTAATTTTATATTTAAATATTTTACAAATAACTACATGTCCTAGTTCATGAAATAAAACAATTAAAAAAATTATACAAGCATTTTTTATGTAACCACATAAAAAAGATATTAATAAAAAATATAAAGTTAAATAATTTATTTTAAATTTCTTTATATTCTTCATAAGAATAATATTTATTATCTTTTGTTATTACTAAATATAAATTTTCAAGACAATTGCCTATTATTGTACCTTCATCTATATAATCATATATACTTACATTTATATTTTCTAAATTACCATACCATATATCAAAACCATCACTACCTTGAACTATAATAGTATTATTATATCCGCCTTTATTACCTTTAAATATTACTATTCCTCCTTGTATAGCGGAAATATTTTGATTTACAGCATTTACCTTTATCCCATCAAGATATTTTTCATTAACTGAATAATCTATATTTTCACTAAAAACCATTTTAGTGTCATCTTTATGAAAAATACTACCAAAATATTTTTCATAAAAATTATTAAATGATGTAAAATTAAAAGTTGTATTAAATACATATTTTTTAAAATATTCTTTATTTTTATCACTTATTTTAATAAATATTAAACTAACTATCATAATTATTAATGATATTAAAACTTTATTTATAAATATTTTAAAATGATTCTTTTTTGTTTTATTTTCTTCTAAATAATTTTCAAGTAAATTATAATTATATTCATTATTGTTTTCCATACTTAAATATATGTATATCTATTTAAAATAATGCTTGTTAGTTGTAATAATATGCTTTTTTTAATAATTAAAAAAATATTACTTTTAAATATTAAACAAATTATAATTATAAATATTATATAATTAATTATATTTTTAAAATAATAATTTTTAATATATTTATCTATAAAATATAAAAATATCATAATAGCAGTAATTATAATATAAGTATTTGTTATTATATTATCAATTATTAATCCTATAAATATTATTAAATAAATATTTTTTTTATTTAAATAATTTAAAAAGAAAAAACTATAATAATTTGTATAATTATATGTAATAATATCAAGTATCATATATTATCCTTAGAAAGAATTACAACATAATCTAAATTATTTAAATTATTAAATTTAATAATATAATTATTACTTATTTTATTAGGATCATAATTTATTTTATCAACATATCCTATTAATATTTTTTCATTAAATCCTGTTAAAGAAGATACAAAAACTAAATCATTTATATTAATTTTTTTATCTATAGGAATAAGAGTTGCCATTAATAAATTATCTTTATTTTTAATAACAGTATATTCATTATTAATAGTTCCAGTTATTATAAAATCTTTACTAGTTATTAATAAACCAATTATATAATCTTTATAAACATTTTTTACTATTCCAATCAAATAATCATCTTTAATAATTAAATCATTTTTCTTTATATTTGTGGTATCACAAGACACTTTTATTTCTTCTTTAAATTTATATATATTATTATTTATTACTTTTCCATAAGTAAAATAAGTTTTATAATTATTTTTCTTTATAATATTAATATTTTCTATTTCTTTTTCAAGTGATAATGTATACATATTTTGATAATTAACATTACATTTTGGTTTAAATAAACTAAAAATAAAATTCTTAGAAAGAAGAATTATAAAAAAAATAATAAAAAGGTAACTATTTTTAATAAATAATTTCACATTTTTATTATTTACTTATTTTATATTAATTATTCACATACATTATCTGGTATTTTATAATTTTTATTTATAAAAATTGTTTTTTCATTATTACATCTAATAATATTAAATTTATCAAATTTATATAAACGATTATCATTTTCTAAAGTATCATATTCTTTACCTTTTACAATATTATCAATACTATCTCTTTTATCTGATAGTATATAAGATAATTCATAAATATTATCTTCATTATATTTATAATAAATACTATCAATGCCTATATAATAAACTTTTTCAAAAATATTTTTTAAATCTTTAGAATTATTATTATTTATAATTATTTCATAATTATTATATATATTACTTTCATAAATTTTAGCATCTGTTAAATAAATAATTCCTTCACTTTCTATACTTTCATACTTATCTACTAAACCAATAAATTCTATTTCATCATATATATAATATTTAGTAGGATCAATTTTAACATTTTCAATAACTATTTTTTTACTATTATCAAAATTAACGTAACCATTTAATTCAACTTCACCATTATATGGTCTTATTTCAATTGTATTATCTCCAATTATTTTACTAATTCTTCCTTTTAAATGGACAAATTTATTTTTATTTTCTTTATAAACTTGATTAACTTCATATTCTAAAAATTCATTTAAATTTTTAAGATTGATATCTTCATTTTGACAAGCATATGATTTTTGATATTTTTTATCAAGTATTAGATTATTATTACAATTATATACACGATACATTATACTATTATAAATATTTACTTTTTCAGAAGATTCATAATTAATTGAAATAATTGGAGTTTTTTTAAACAATATAAATGTATAATAATCAAGAAGGTAAACAAAAATACATATCATTATAGGAAACAATATTATTTTAAAAATTTTATTATTTGTATTAAATATAAGTCCTATACAAAGTAAAATAATGCCAATTAATATACTTACTAGTTTAAAAAATGAATATGTAAAAATAAAAAATGGTAAAAAAGTAAAAATAATTCCTAATATAATAAATATAATATTTTCTTTTTTCATTTTTTACCGCCTACCTTATTATTAGTATACTATATTTTGTTCTTATTAGCCATATTTTTTAAATTCTTTTTTAAAATTTTTAGGTTTAAAATTTTTATAGTTGTTTAATACAAAAAATTATTATATAATAATAAATAGTAAAGGGCTAGAGTGATATAGATGTTTAGAGAATTCGATTATGATAATAAACCTGTAGTTGAAATAGTAAATGAAATCATTGAAGATGCTATAAAAAAAGGTGCATCAGATATCCATTTTGACCCTGAAGAAAAAGGTATTAATACAAGAATAAGAATAGATGGAGAATTACATGATTATTGTAGGATTCCTGATACAGTTAAAAAGAATTTAACTACAAGAGTAAAAATTATAAGTGGTATGAATATAACTGAATCAAGACTTCCACAAGATGGTGCAATTAAACATTTAGATGATGGAAAGCAATTAGACCTTCGTGTGTCTTCCCTACCAACAATTCATGGTGAAAAAATAGTTATAAGAATACTAGATTATACAATGAGTTTAGCAGGTCTTGAAACTTTAGGTTTTACGGAATCAAATTATGAAAAAGTTAAAGCTGCACTTACAAGTCCTAATGGTATTATTTTAGTTACTGGTGCTACTGGTTCTGGTAAAAGTACAACAGTTTATTCTATGCTTCAATTACTTAATACTCCTGAAACTAATATTATAACAGTTGAAGACCCTGTCGAAATGAAAATGAAAGGATTAAATCAAGTTCAAGTAATGAGTGAAATAGGCCTTGATTTTAATACCACCCTTAGAAGTATTCTTCGTCAAGATCCAAATGTAATAATGATTGGTGAAATTCGTGATGATGAAACTGCAAGAATAGCGGTTCGTGCCTCTATTACAGGACATTTAGTACTTTCAACAATCCATACAAATAACTCATTAAATACAATTGAAAGACTACTTGATATGGATGTAGAAAGATATTTATTAGGTTCTGCACTTACTGCAATTATTTCTCAAAGACTTGTAAAAAAATTATGTCCTAAATGTCGTAAATCTAGACCTACTACAACATATGAACAAAATCTATTTAAAAAAGTTTTAAATATGGATGTCCCATCAATATATGAAGCAGTTGGTTGTGATGAATGTTTTGGAGGTTACAAAGGAAGAGCAGCACTTCATGAAGTATTACTACTTAATCAAGACATAAGAGATGCAATAATTAATAATGTCAAAAAAGAAGATTTAAGAAGAATAGTCTATAATAAAGATAATACTCTTACTCTTTTAGAAGATGGCTTATATAAAATTATTAATGGTACTACTACTATTGAAGAAGTTATCAAAGTAATTGATTTAGATACAGACTTTGGTGATGATGATATTGAAATTAGAAATGCATTTTTAGGAAAAGAATTTAAAAATGACAAAGATAAAGAAAAAAATATTGAAAATATTAAACCTAGTAGTAAAGTAATTAATGAAAATGATATAGAAGACATAAAAGCTTCAGAAAAAGAAATTATAGAAGAAAATATTGAAAATATTAAACCAAGTAGTAAAGTAATTAATGAAAATGATATAGAAGATATAAAAACTTCAGAAAAAGAAACTGCAAAAGAAAATATTGAAAATATTAAACCTAATAATAAAGTAATTAATGAAAATGATATGGAAGATATACAAATTCCACAAATGAAAATTGAAGAAGAAAATATTGATACATTATAAAAAAAACTGAAATTTCAGTTTTTTTTATGCACTATTTGAACAATTTACATTTTCTACATAAAATGTACCTTTAAAAGTTTTCCCAGCAAGTTGATTTTGATCTATAGTTAAATTATAAAATTTAAAAGCTATATTCCAAGATTTTGTTGTTCCAGTTGTTGAAGTATCTGATATTGTAGCACCACTTACAATAACTTTTTTTTCATTAATATTAGCTGTTTTACTAGTCCAACCATCAGATGTATCATAATTAAAATTCTTTTCAGTTTCATAATTATTTGTACCGCTACTTCCTGTCATAGTTAAAGTAAACTCTTTTTGCAATGCATCAGTAACAGTTGTAGGACTTTGACCATAAATGCTTGAATCACTTGCATATTCAAATGCTATATCATATGTACATGTTGATGTAACATTTAATGAACCAGAAGTAAGGGTTACATTTAAAAGTGTACTATTACTTGTTGTCATATCTTCATTACCAGCGACAAACTCAGTCATATTTCTAGCGGGAACAGTAAGTTCAAGATCTACCCCACTTGAAACAAAAATTGATTCACTACCTTCATCTATTGTAATATTAACCTCTAATTTATTTGATACATCTTCAGTAAAAGTACCAAAATATGCAAAAGCAGCTCCTATAAATATTAATAGGAGAAAAATAGAACAAATAATTGTAATAATATTATTCTTTTTACTCATTACTATTCCTACTCTATTTTAAGTATAACATATTATTTAATAATAGTTAATAAAAATTTAACTTTATTTATCTAATTATAACTGATTCAAAGTATTTTTCTTGAAATTCAGTTAAAGCTCTAATTGCATCATCAGAATACATTTTACCATCTTTTGATACAATTAATTTATCATCATCGTCATTTATTCTATGAATTATAGCTATAACTTTTCCTTTACTTTTTGAAACAGGTTCAAATTCTCCTACTAAATAGGCATCTAGTTCTTCACCATCACCACTTATAGTATTAGGAATAAATCCATAATTTAACATATACATAAATCCATGTTTAGGATGTCTAGTTCCTAATTGTCTATCTATTTCAATAAACACTTCTTTACCTAAATAATCATTTGCATTTACTTTTTCCATTTTTTCCAATCAACCATTATAAAATTACTTACATATATACATTATTTTTTTATCAAATAAAACCTTACTTTTTTACACCCTTACTACCATTAAATCCTTCTAAAACATTTGATTCAAATGAAGTAGATTTTTTACTCTTATTTTGATATTTTTTTATACCTAAATCAATTATTTGTGAAAGCATATCTTTATAACTTATTCCTGTAGGAGTCCATAAATAAAATGATAAAGAACCTGGAATAATATTAAGTTCATTTAAATAAACTTCATTTGTTTTTTCATCAAGTAAATAATCAATTCTTACTACTCCTGTAGTATTTAAAGCTTTGCATGCTTTTATTGAAATATCTTGAATTTCACAAGTTAATTTTTTAGATATATCTGCTGGAACTTTTCTTCCTGTTGAAGCCATACCTTTACTTTTTCCATTTGATAAATATTTATCTTTAAAAGAAAGTATTTCATCTGATGAGTAAACCTGTTCAATTAAACTTGCTTCATAATGATAGTTATCTCCTAAAACAGAACAATTGAGTTCTTTTAAATTTTCAATTACTTTTTCAACTATTATTTTTTCATCATAATTAAGTGCTTCTTCAATTGCTTCACAAAGATTATTTTTATTATTTACAACACTTATTCCTACACTACTTCCTTGTCTTGCCGGTTTAACAATAACAGGATATTTTAATTTTGAAACATTTTTAATAATTTCATCACTATCAGCTAAATAATCGCTTTCATAAAAATAATAATATGGTACAACATTTATTCCATTTTCTTTTAATACTGCTTTTTGAAATACTTTATCTTGACCTATTGCACTTGCATATAAATCACTTTCACAATAAGGTGCACCAATAGTTTCTAAAAAGCCAGCAATTGAACCATCTTCTGTATTATAACCATGAAGTACTGGAAAGAAAATATCAATTTTACTTACTGTATTATATGGAATATGTTTTTTCATTAAACAAAATGAATTATCTTTTTTTGTAATAACTACTTCAGTTGCATTCTTATTAATTAATTTTAAATTTTTAAATGTTTCAATGTTTTTTAAATTATCTCCTGTATAAAAATTACCATCTTTTGAAATATATATTGCCACTATTTCATATTTGTCGTTATCAATATTATTCATAGCTTGAATAGCACTAATAATACTAATTTCATGTTCTGTACTAATACCCCCAAAAATAAATCCAACATTAATTTTCATTTATTCCTCCGTATATAAATCTGGTAAATCATTTTCAATTAAAATTGTACATTTTTTATTACCAGATGTATTCATTATATCATTATATGCAAGCATAAATCTATTATATTCATAAATTTTAGCATTAGGTTTAACACTTAATATACCTTCCTTTATTGGTTTACATCTTTCTTTACCAATTAAATATATTTCATCACATACACTTGCAATTTTCTTACCAAATTCATTATTTAATTTAGCCTCTTCTTTACCCATTTCAACCATTCCAGGTGTAATAATAATTTTTTTACCTTCCATTAAAGATAATACATCTAAAGCATTATTGGCGCCTACTGGATTAGAATTATAACTATCATCAATAATAACTAGATTTTTTTGAGATTTTATTTCAAGTCGATGAGAAATAGGTTTAATATTTTTTATTCCTTGTTTAATTTCTTTTAAAGAAAGTCCTAATTCTTTTGCTAAAGCACATGAAGATAATATATTATAAATATTTTTTTCGCCAAGAAGTATAGTATTAACTTCAATTTCATCTTTACCAAAACATAATTTAAAAGTAGTACCTTTATTTGTAATTTTAATATCTTTAGCCATTACATCAGCTTTATTCTTTATACCAATCCATATTACTTTAACTTTATTAGATAATTTATATTTTTTCATATATTCATCATCTTTATTTAAAATTAAAATACCATCTTTAGGAAGACTTCCAGCAAGTTCAAATTTAGTTTTGCAAATATTTTCTATATTTTTAAATGTATCTAAATGAGCAGGACCAATACTTGTAATTATTCCATATTTAGGTTTTACAATATCGCATATTTCTTTTATTTCACCTTTTGCTCTTGCACCCATTTCACATATAAAATAATCATTAAAAATAGTATTTTGGCTATTTATTGTCATAACCACACCATTTGGCGTATTAAAACTATTTGGAGTATAAAATCCTTTATATTTTACACTTAAAATACTTTCTAAAATCATTTTAGTACTAGTTTTACCAAAAGAACCCGTTATACCAATAATATTAATATTATTCATTTTATTAAGTTTTTCTAAAGCCATACCCTTATAATAATTAAAAATAAATTTTTCTACTGGAGTAAGTAGTGATATAATTAAAATAAGAATAAATGGATTTAAAGTTATATATAAAAGAAGTAATCCACACATATAAGTTATATTTAATTTTACTATAAATAAAAGAAGTATAATATAAAATATTACATCTAATGAAAGTATTCTAATAAGTCTTTTTGTATATTTTAAAGGTAGTTTTTCTTGATGATGAACAAAACTAAAATAACTACTTAATAATAATATAAACATTATTACAAAGAAATATAAAAATAATATATTTGTAAACTCAGTAAAAAATAATAAAGATAAACCAAATAAGAATTTTAATAAATATAAATTATAATTTTTCTTAATATCTTTCATTAAAAAAGAAAAATATTTATTTTTTTCATTATAAACATTTTGCTGAAGCATTTGAAGTTCAAAAAGCATACATATTATAAATAAAATAGTTATAAAAATTAAACAAATATATTTCATTATTTCACCCTTTCTAATCTAAAAAATTATGTAAAATAGCTATTGTTTGATTTAAATTTTCTAAATAGGCATAGTGATGTGCATTATCATATTTTACAAGTCCTGCATCCTCAATTAATTTTTCAAGATCTTGAGCTTCTTTTAATGGAACATCTTTATCAAGAGAACCATAAATTAATAAAGTAGGACATTTAATATTTTTTGCATAATTAGTTAAATCTTCATTAACTATTTTTACTAAACTACCACGATTAATTTCACTAGCGTTTTTATAATCACTTGAACCCCATTTATTTCTTAAATAATTAGTAAGTTTTTTTAAGCAAGGTATTTTTTTTACTAGTTTATATATTTTTACTTTTAAATTAGGTTTTTTATTCTTACTAGGTCTAAATGGTGCTGATAATAATACTACTTTTTTAGCACCATAAATTGAAGCATAACTAATAGCTACTCTTCCACCAAAAGAATGTCCAATTAAAATTGGATTTTTTACTTTTAAACTTGTTAAAAAATCATGTAAACATTTTGCATAATCTGTTGTAGACCAAAATGAGTCTGGCTCAGGAGTTTTGCCAAAACCAGGAAAATCCAGAACAATTATACGATATTCTTTTTCAAATGGATGACCAAGCATATCCATCATTTCAATATTTTGACCCCATCCATGTAATAAAACAATTATGCCTTTTTTATTTACTCCATAATCAACATAATTTATATCTTTTATATTCATAATTCACTTCCAAACTTTTCAAGAAAATTATATCATATTTTATTTAAAAAGCCCATCATATATTTGTGAGAAATTATTTACCATTATTATTTCAATATTATCAAGTATTTCACTCATTAAATTTTGTACTTCACCACTGTTAGCAGAAGGTACATATATTTTATTAATACCCATTTCAACCGCAGATGTAATTTTTTCTTTTAAACCACCAATAGGTAAAATATCTCCTTTTAAAGAAAGTTCTCCAGTAAAAGCAATTGATGAAGGAATTTTTTTCTTATTAATTAAGGATAATAATGCAACTGCAATACTTACTCCTGCTGAAGGTCCATCTTTTTTTAAGGCAGTTTCCATAAAATGAATATGAATATCCTGACTTTTTAAATCGATATTATAATTACTTATTAAATAACTTATTACTACTTGCACGCTTTCCTTTAAAACTTCTTGAGCACCACCAGTTATAATTATTTTACCTGTTCCTTTATATTTAGCTACTTCAATATGAGATAATTTCCCTCCCATAGTAGTGTATGCTAGGCAATTAACTATGCCACATGAAGTAACTTCAGGTAAATAATTATATTCTTTATTTTCTAAATATTTATTTACATGTAAAATAGTAATATTTTTTACATCTTTTTCATAAACCATTACTTTTCTTATTAATCTATCTAAAACTCTTTTAAGTTCACGAACACCTGGTTCTTTTGTATAATTTAATATAACATATTCAAGTACTTCTTTACTTACTCTCAAATCTGAATTATATTCTTTTAAAATATTTTTAACTAAATAGTTTTTAGCAATATCTATTTTTTGGGATACTAAATAACCATCCATTTTAATAATTTCTAAACGATCTAGTAATGTTAATGGAATACCTTCTTCATTATTTGCTGTCAAGATAAACATAACTTTAGATAAATCAAATGGTTCTTCAATATAATTATCAACAAAATATTTATTTTGAACATCATCAAGAATTTCTAAAAGAGTTGAAGCTGGATCTCCTTTATAATCTTTAACCATTTTATCTACTTCATCAATTAAAATAACCGGATTATTAACTTTACATTTAATAATTGCTTGCATGATTTTACCAGGTGATGATCCAAGATAAGTTTTTCTTGACCCAATAAGTTCAGTTGAATCATTTAATCCTCCAACACTTATTTTATAAAAAGGGCGATTTAAAGCTTTTGCAATAGAGGATGCAATTGAAGTTTTTCCAACGCCAGGCATACCTAATAAACATATTATTGGTGATGATATATTTGGATTTTTTTTAAGTAAATAAACATATTCAATTATTCTATTTTTTACTTCTTTAAGACCATAATGACTTTCATTAAGTATAGTAGATACTTTACTAGTATTTAAACAAACTTCACTTGATTTATTCCATGGTAAATTTAAAATAGTATCTAAATAATTTTTAATTACACTACTTTCTGGACTATAATCTGAACATACTGAATATTTATCTATTTCATTATTTAACTTATATCTTGTTTTTTCATCAATTTCTAATTTAGCAAGTTTTTCTCTTAATAAACTAATTTCACTTTCTTTTGTATTACCAAGTTCTTTATTAATTTCTTTTAATTTTTCTTTTAAAATATATTCTCTTTGACCATTTTCAATATTTTCTTGTAAATGTTCATCAAGTTCTCTATCTATATTACAAATATTAATTTCTTCATTTAAATCATTTATTAAATCATTTGCCCTATTTAATGGATTTATTGTTTCCATATATAAAAGTTTTTTATTAAAAGAAAAAGGTAGAAAAGATGCAATAATATCAGTTAAATAATCAAGTGTTTTTAATTCATTTATATTTTTTAAAATACTATTTGATACATTTTTATTAAGTGTAATATATTCTTTTAAAAGCTGAGTTAATTTTCTTTTTATTGCTGTTTCATTTGCTTTAGAAAAAACAGGTAAATCTATTACATCAACCATACATTTTAATATATTAGTATTTTTATTTTGAAAATATTTTTGAATACTTACTCTATTTTCACCTTTTAATATAACTCTTAAATTATTATTAGGAAGTTCAACTTTACTTTTTATTAAAGCAATTACACCTACTTTAGGAAGATCCTCTATAGAAGGATCACTTTCTAAACTATTTTTTGGAGCAATTACTAATATTTTATTTTCATTATTTTTACAAGATAATTTTATAATTTTTTTACTATGTTCATTACTTAAATCAATTTTAATTTCTTGATTAGGAAGAATAACAAGTTCATTAAGGATAAAAACAGGTAATAAATTATTCATAGGTTATTCTCCCTTCAAATTTAAGATTTATTATAATTATCAATTATTATTTTGTAAATACAAATGACATTAATTTGACACTTTTTATTTAATAAAAAAATGTGAAACATTTTAAAGTATTTTTTATTTTGTTTCACATAAATTTATTTTCTATTGCTTTTTTTCATTAAATTGTTATTTTTATTTTTTCAGCTGACGCCAAAAGGAGTTTTGGCGCCTCCTATTAGAGCAAACTGACTCTATTACTGCGTTAACTTACAACATAAACGTCATCATATGTTCCTGATCCTGATAACTTGGCATTAGAGGAAAGTGTTACTACGCCACGCGCACCAATATGAGTTTCATTAATACCAACATCGCCACGATAAAGACCAATAATGTGATTCAAACTAAGCACATAAGCAGAATTACCAATAAACCCAGTA
>JAQXPH010000015.1 GCA_029100545.1 bacterium
CCGTTATACATTTACTACTCCTTTCTTTTTTTGTATAACAATCAAAGCCATTTAAAGCATAACACTTTAATTTCATATTTACGAATGTGCTAATTCTTAATTAATACACTTTTCACATATTTATTTAGCAAATCCACCAAATTAAGAGCATTATCATCTTTTCTAAAAGTTTCCGTAATTTTAAACATAAGCCACCTCATAAAATTTTATGAGTGTCTTTTTCATTTTATTTCTTATTCCTCATCGTATATATCACTTAATAATTTTTTTAATTCTTCTTGTTCTTCAATAGTTGCTTCATTTTTAGGTATTAACTTACCATGCCAGTATTCATTACCATCTTCATCTTTATAATAAATACTATCTTCTATTTTATTTAATTTATTATTATATTGTTTAAAGTTTCGTTTATAGCCTGTATTAAAATTATCTTTAATACTTTTTATTTTTAAATTTAAGACCTCTGATAATTTAATTATACGCTTAGAATTATTTGTACTCGTATTATCATATTCAGTCTTAATATAACCAAAGGTGGCTAAATTACTTATACTTTTTGATATAGTTACCTGTGTTACATTATAAATATCACAAAAATATCTATTAGTAGCCCAATAATAACCATTTTTCTTACAAAGACTTATTATATGAATTAATAACAACCTTTCTAAGAAAGTTAATCTATTATCTCTTAATACGGATTTTAAAATAAATACATTTATGAATTCTTCTTTATCCATAATAATCAATATATAAGATATATCTTGAGATAATAAAAGTGCACTTTTAAATATTATTTTCCCTAGGTACTTTCATCTTATAACAAATTAAAATTAAAAGAAATTGTACAAAACATGCAAAAGGAGTACATTTCTATACTCCTAATTTAACAAACATTATTAACATCTTTTAAAATATTAGTTTTGAAATAAAATCCAAAAAAAGCCTATTCCATATCCAACTATAAAATATAAAATTTTACCAATCCAATGTCCTTCTTTTCCTCTTGGTGAACCCAACATCATTAATATTACACCCACTATTGGAAAAGTAATAAAATATTTAAACATTACATTTAAGATGGTAGTATCATAAAATGCTACCAAAATAGAGTTAAACATAGACAGTACCTGTTTAGTAATATTAAGAGTTTCCTTGATTCCAAGAAAACTACTTAATATTACAAATATAAAAGCTAACTCTATTAATTCACTAGTAGTCTTTTTACTCATTACTTGCTTCTATTTCTTAAAGCACTAGCAGCTACAGACTTTGTTCTAGACGAAGTAGCCTTACTTCTTAGTTGACTACTAGCTTTACTAGCAACCCTTTTAGAAGTTCTTATTTTATTTGCCATAAGTATTTCCTCCTTTCATTAGTTACTCTTGAAAATACTGTAAAGCATTACTAAACTTCTAAAATTGCATTGTTTTTAATCATTAAAAGTGATATGATAATTTTAGGAGTTATGTACTTCTAATATTCTCAATGTGGTTTGAGAGAGTACAGTTTGTTGCGAGCAAACTGTTTTTTTGTACCCTCACAATGAAATAATAGCATATAATTTAGTAAATATCAAGTATTTCAGTTTACATTTCTACTTATTTATGATAAAATATAAACTGTAAGGAGTGAGGGTAATATGGATGGAATTGGAAAGAATTTAAAAAGAATTAGATTATTAAAAAATCTATCACTTAAAGATGCAGGTAATCTTCTTAATATGACTGCTACTGCCATTTCTAAATATGAAAAAGGAGAAATATTACCAGATTCAAAAAAATTAATTGATTTTGCTAATGCATACAATGTTAAATCTATTGAATTATTAAAAGTTTATAATGCTCCAAAAATGAAATTTACTTCATTTAGGAAGAAAAAAAGATTAACTGGTCAAAATCTAGAAATTTTAGAAGAATTAATTCAAGATGAGGTTGCTAAATATTTAGAAATTATAGAAATGAATAATATTGATGCTGATAATATCAAATTAAAAAAATATTTATGTAATAATTCGGAAGGTGCTGAAAAAGCAGCAAATGATTTTAGAAATTATATAAAAATATCTAACAAACAACCAATATCAGATTTAATTAATATTCTTGAAAATTTAGGAATTATTATAATCCAAATTAAAAATCCTGATAATCGTTTTGATGATTTTGATGGATTAAGTGAAATTGTAAACAATATTCCAGTTATTGTTTTATTGGATGGTATAAAAGATGGAGCCAGACAAAGATTTACTATTGCTCATGAATTAGGACATTTAATTCTAAATATTAATAATGATAAATTAGATGAAGAAAGACTATGTAATAGATTTGCAAGTGCACTATTAATGCCAAAAGAAGCAATAATAAACGAATTTGGATATTCTAGAGGAAATATAAACTTTTTTGAATTAACAGCATTCAAAAATGAATTTAAAGTTAGCTATGCTGCGATTGTATATAGATTAAAAGATTTAAATATTATATCAGAATATTTATATAAAAAATTAAGCATATTTTTAAGTCAAAGAATAGGAAAAAATGATCCAAATCCTATTCAACCTGAAATATCATATCAATTTAAAAAAATAGTATATAAATTAGAAGCCGATGGAATAATTTCAGTAAATAAAGCTTGTGAGCTATTAGGGGTTACGGTAAATGAATATAACAACGAAGATAATAATTACTGATACCAATATAATAACAGACTTAAATAATGCTAATATATTAGAAGAATTTATTGATATTGATAGTGTATATATAAGTGATATGGTAAAAAACGACGAGATAAATTCAAAAACTGGCAATGTTAAATTAATTAATAAATTTAAAGTTATACCAGCAACAGCAACACAATTAATAGAAGTAAACAATTTGAGTTATACAGAGAAAAAATTATCTACATACGATTTACTTAATTTTGTTATAGCAAGGGATAATAATTGCATACTTGCAACTGGGGATAATAGATTAAAAAATTATTCTGAAAACAATGGTGTCGAAATAATCAGAACATTAAAAATAATCAAACTAATGAAAGATAATAATATTATTTCTTGCAGAAAGGCAATTGATGCTTGTAATTTATTAAAACAATACCCTACTACGCGAATACCAGAAGAAAACATTGATAATCTTATTAATGAATTAGAAAAAGATTCAGTAACAGCCTGAATCTTTTTTACAACTATTAATCTTCAATAGATATTTTACTATAACCACTTAATAATGAAAATATATTCAAAAATTTCTTTTTATTTTCTTCTATGTGCCAATCAGTAATTTTGTTTAAAAAATATGTATTATATTTTTCCTCCAAATAGTCATCAATTTCTGTTAAAAGTTGTTCCTCTGTAATTTGTTCTCTAATTCTTTTTTGCAATTCATAACAACGTTTTAAAATTTTTGTTAATTCCTCGTTTGTGAAAACAAATTTTTTTAATGATAAGTACCCTTTTCCTTCTAGAAACTTAGATAATTCCATTCTATCTGCAATTTTTAAACCTAGGCAATACGGCAAAAACAAATATTTAACAATACTGTCTTCTGAAAGAGTTCCACCATAACTAGTATTCATATATTCATCTAGAAGTTCAAAATCATTTAATAATCTATTTATTTCTCTCATTGAAAAATTAAAATATTCACAAACACCATAAAAATCTATATCACACCATGTACTAGAATCTCTTCTAACTGTAATTTTTTCTATATATTTTTTTATTGGTACATCACCCAGTTCAATTATCAAATTATAAATTTTGTTTAAATATCCATAACCGTCAAAATTACTTCCATAATAATTAGAAATCGTATGTGAAAGCTGCAAATTATTTGTTCCTAGTAAAAAAATTATTCTTTTATTTAAATAGAAATGCTTAATTACCTCTATCATATTAATTGCATAATCTGGTTTACATCTGTCTAATTCGTCTACAATAAATATTAGTTTTTTATCAGCAGGCAATATATTATCAATTATATTACTTAAAGCATTCTTTTTTTCTTCTGAAGTATGAATTTCTTGGGTCAAATCTTTATATGTTTTTACTTTATCTAAGTTTATGAAATTTTGGCTTATTGTTTTTAATCCTTCTATAACATCAAATGGCGATTCAATCTTCCCCGAAACAGTTTGATCTTTTTCTTTTGGGTAATCATTTATTAAATTGTAAATTAATGATAATAATGGCGAACTATGCATATCATTTTCCCACGCATTATAATAATATACTTCATATTTTTCTTTGAATACTTTTATATTATCTTCATTAAATTTATCTTTCAATACAAAATCATTTTTATTTATATATTCTAGCTGTTTTAAAAAAAATGTTTTACCACATCCCCATTTGCCATCAATTGATATAATTTTATTACCTTTTATTCCATTTAATAGTTCTATTAACTTATTTAATTTACAATTTCTATCTAAAGTATCATTTTCAATACTGGATTTTAAATTCTCTTGTGTCATTTCTAAATCATATTCTTTCATTGCTACCTCCTACTACAAAAAAAACGCAATACAAAACTTAAAAATAATTTAAGACTATACTAGTGCCTTTTTATTCTTTTTATAATTCTATATTCCAAATACCTTGTTTTCCAGATATTTCATTTTTACAATTAACTTTTTCTAAATTTTCTAATTTCCAAGCATATCCAGTTCTATCAAACTTATGACCATAGACCAACTCATTTTCCATTATTATTTTCTTATTTATATCTGGATTAAGTTCAATACAATCTGAAATACATACTTTAGCTAATATTCGGGATTTTGGATAATTTAAATTAAGATGTTCAAATTTCTTCATAGCATCTAAATCAACACCCTTGCCAGCATGAATTAAAATTTCACCTCTATAATTTAATTTCCAACTTCTAAACTCATATTTTTTTAATCCTTCAGCCACTAATGTTGCCCATGGTTGTTTTAATGTAATTACTCGCATTCTTCTTTAAAACCTTCATACGTACTAAACGCCAACATATATAATGACTTTAATACATCTGGATTATTTGAACGTAACTCATCTATTACAGTGTCCTCTTCAGCAACAAACTCATCATTTTCAGAAATTATTTCATCAATTATAATAGGCAATTGCTGACATATTTTATAAAAAGCATCTTTATCTCCTGTAACTTCCTCATAAAATTTGTCAATTGAAACTCTTTTAATATGTTCATTAGATACTCTCTCATAATCAAGTGAAACATTCCAAATAATACTTTGGCTTCTTTTAGCAATTATTTCAACTAAATAGCATTCACAATTATCTTCGTTCAACAATTGAGTAGTCATTTTTAGAAATGTTTTTTGAGCTGCTGATGAATTCATAGTATTATGTTTGTTTTTCATTTCAACATACACTTTGCTTCCGTCTGTTCTAGTATATATTACATCAAATCCAACATTTGGAACTTCACAATTTGAAATGTATTTAAACATATTTTGATGAAAATATCCAATTGCATTTGTATTAGTTTTATCTCTTTGTCTTACTAATTCATTATCAATCACTTCTTCAATTGTTTTTCTATATACTTTACTATCAAAAGTTAACTTTATAGGATCGATAATATTGCTATTGAAAGAATGTAAATCAATACATTTTAATGTCTCATCATAAGTTTTTATAGTGTTTGATACATGTGTTTTAAAATCTTCCCTACTTATAAATCCAAGATTCCACATTACACTTCACCTCCGTTTAAAGCATCCATTATTGATTCACCAACACATTTTGCCAAATTAACTGGAACTGCATTACCTATTTGTTTATATATATCATTCATTTTACCAGCAAAATTCCAATCATCTGGAAAAGACTGAATTCTAGCATATTCTCTTGTTGTAAAAGGTCTGCTTTCATCTGGATGACATCTGTCGGTTTGTTTCATCATTGGTGAACAGGTTAAAGTCAATGACGGCTCATCCCATGACAATCTTCTAGCAATACCAGTTCTTCCACCACCCATATAATAGCACGTCTTCATATAATCTTTTGCAACATCTTCTGGCAAATCTCTCCAATAACCACCCGGTGGAACTAAGTCAAATACCTTTTTTTTCTTTTCGGGATACTTAGCCCCAACTGAATCTGGTACATTTTGTAATACATCTCTTAATACCGGTTTATATTCATGAGGAATGGGATATTCAAATTTAACTTTATCTGTTAAATCTTTTCTTATTCCGATAATAACAACCCTTTGCCTTTTTTCTGCTACACCATAATCCCATGCATTTAATACTTTCCATTCAACTTTATATCCAATTTCTTCAAATACATTAATCATTGTTTCTATTGTTTTACCACCATCATGAGTAGTCAATCCCTTCACATTTTCTGCAAAAAACATTTTTGGCTTTAGTTGTTTAATAAATTCTGCATAGTAATAAAACATTGTTCCTCTAACATCATCTAAGCCAAGTTTTTTACCAGCATAACTAAATGATTGACAAGGATATCCACCTGATATTAAATCAAGTTCACCTTCTTTTAAATTAAATTCTTTTAACAAATCTTTTTTTGAAACTTCCACTATATCATCATTAATAACATTCCAATTTGGTCTGTTTAATTTTAATGTATTACATGCAGTCTCATCTATTTCAACAAGTGCTACTTCTTCAAAACCTGCTTGTTCTAATCCCAAAGCTAGTCCACCAGCACCCGCAAATAATTCTATACACTTTCTAGTCTTCATTGGTTACCTCCAGTATTTTTTTAGTATAAGTATAATCTTATCCACATATATAATTATAACACATATTTCGACATTTTTATTAAGGGTTTGGGCATTTCCCATAAAAGAATTTCGTACGGGAGTACAAATTCAGTGCTGGCTAGACAATAAACGTACTCCCGCAAACTAAAAACAGTACCATTTCTGATATTGTTAATTTCTTTAATAATATCTTTTTAATCTTAATGGATTAGTATTTTTTACTACTAAATTATATTTAATTTTTAATATTTCTTTTACCTTAGGTATAAGTTTATTCATATCACACCTACAGTTAAACACATCAATTGCAGAATTAATATGATTCCTTAAAGGACAGTCTGACAAGCAATGCCTACTATACTCATTTGCTAAATAGAATGCTACTAGATCTGGAATAACATAATTATTTAAATAATCATTAACATTGTTATAGAAAGGTAAATATATTTCTTCAAATTCTTTATCAGTTATATCACACATAGATATACTCCTTTAAAATAATTTCTTCTACTCGAT
This sequence comes from bacterium, assembly GCA_029100545.1. GTDB lineage: Bacteria > Bacillota_I > Bacilli_A > RF39 > UBA660 > UBA6448. The sequence continues at coordinate 7,254 of JAQXPH010000015.1, forward strand.
TTTTTATATTATTCATTTTACCTATCCATAACATTTGATTATTACTTTTTAATTCTTCAGTAATATTTTCTTTTTCAGCCAGTTCTTTAATTAAATTTTGTTCCTTCTCAATAAGTGTAATATCGATATCGTGTAAATACTCATTCAACTTATCCTTCACAAGTAGTTCAGTATATAACCCTCTTTTATTTTTCTTTAAATAATCTAATTTAAGTAATCAATACTTTCCTATATTAAATCTTTTTTTATCTTCTAATTTCAAATCTGGTAATAAAAAATCACCAATTCTAGTGTAACTAATATTCATAACTTTTCCTCATTTCTTTCTATTTATTTTGGCTTTAATTGTTATACATTTGTTACACAATGACTATCGCCACCTCCTGCATTAAGGTGATTAGAAAGTACTATTACATCACTACCTTTACCATAAAAACTTTGTGCTCTTTGTGGTCTTGTAGTTTGATCTAATAATTCATCAGTTGTTCTTGTCATACTATTTTCAATACCAAGATCATCTAATCTTTTTTTTATATAATTACTTATCTTTAAATTATAATCTTTTTCAACAATACCATTTCCAGAACTACCACCATCTGCGCCTCCATGTCCAGCATCAATTACAACCTTTTTAGCCATATTACCACTCCTAGAATATTATATTCAATAACGTATAAAATGGTATAAAAAAAGGCTAATATAATGAAGTTGTAAGATATAAGTAGACACAAAAAAGATTGTGCCTACTTTTCTTTTGGTATAATTAAGATAGGAGATGATTTTATGGGAAGACCAAAAGGTGGAAAAAATAAAACACATACAAAAGAAGAAAAAATAAAATATGTGAAAATGATGCTTGAAGATGGATATTCAGCGATGAAGATAGAAAAAGAATATGGAGTATCACATTC
>JAQXPH010000016.1 GCA_029100545.1 bacterium
TAGTGATATGAGGAGTGACATTTATAATTAGAAATGTTTAATATATATTAAACGGAAATGAAACGGAAATTATTCGAAAGTAAAACGGAAAAAAATCGGAAACTTATGATATAATGTAACTGACAGATAAATAGTAATTTGAAAGTGAGATAAAAATATGAAAAAAGTGAATATTGTACTATTAATAATATCAATTATAATCATTGTTTTAGGAATAATAATAGGTTTTGGTACGTCAAATGAAATATTAAATTCAATATCGTTTGAAAATAATGCAAATGGAGCTACTTCTGGAATCGGAGCAGATTATTCGGGTGTAATACAAATATTTGGAGTTTTTGGATCGAAATTAATTGGAACAATGATAATTTTATGTAGTATAGTTATTGATTTATTAATTTGGTTATTTTATGGATTAATTCTACTCTTTATAAAAATTATAAAAAATATAAAAAAACAATAAATTACAATTTGTAGAGCAGAAATTCTCATTTTTTAATTGATGTAGTGATAGAAAGTACTGATGGAAATGAAATAGGTAGTGATCCAGAAATTATTCGAAAACGAATAGTGATTTTGGATATAGGTCTTTGAAAAGACTTGTGATATACTGAAAATGTCAACGTAGGACAGTTCATATAAGGTACTAATATCGCACCATTAGAAAATCCGTTCGAACTATTCGAGCATAATAAAAAAGGAAAGTATTTAACTTTGCATGTTGAATACTTACTTTAAATAATTAGTTTAGTGCTTTATCTATTGTAGATTGAGTACTATTTTTTATTGAAGAGATAAATCGATATGTTGAATATAATAAAAGTGTAATAGTATTACAAATAAAATATAATCTGGTACTATTGCTATATCGGAAGAAATCTGTGTCTACACGCAAGTGTTGAATGAAAGTTTAATCGTATTTTTAAATGCGACACCTTATGTGGGAAACTATCTTTAATGGATAGTTTTTTATTGCATAGAAAAATTTTAAAAAACTATTTATGTGATTTCAAAGAATATCATAAAGCTAAAAAGATGCCTATTTAATATTATTAATAAGGCTTACTTTATTAATTAGTATAAAATAGTCACATTTCTAATTAATTTTACAACAATTAATTAACATGTTATAATTTATAAGAAAAGGCGGGTAGAATATATGCTAGTATATGGTAAAAATATTTTATATGAAGTAGATAAAAAGAAAATCAAAAAGGCCTATATATCAAGAAATGATTATATTACGTATTTAAAAGAAAACTCTATAAAATATGAGGTTGTGGATAAATCTAGACTTGATAAAATGGTTAAAGGTGTACACCAAGGAATTGTTTTAGATATATTTGATTATAATTATTATACTATGGATGATTTAGAAGGTGATTTTGTGGTTATTCTTGATCATTTAACTGATCCACATAATTTTGGCGCCATTATAAGAACATGTGAAAGTAAAAATATAAAGTCTATTATTATTCCTAAAGATAGAAGCGTTTTAGTAAATGATACAGTATATAAAACAAGTGAAGGTGCTATTGACAATGTTAAAATAATTATGGTAACAAATATAATAAATGCAATTAATAAATTAAAAGAACAAAATTATTTTGTATATTGTGCTGATATGGATGGAGTAGATTATCGTAAAGTGGATTATGCTCCAAAAAAAGTACTTGTTATTGGAAGTGAAGGAATTGGTATAAGTAATGCTGTAAAGAAAAATAGTGATGTTGTTGTTGCAATACCTATGAGTGGTAAAATAAATAGTTTAAATGCATCAGTAAGCGCAGGCATTTTAATTTATAGGATGGATTAATTATGAATTATAATGATATTGATGAACAAGAAATTATAGCATTATTGGGTGAAAATGATGAACAAATTCGCAATATTATATATGATAAATATTCTTTTTTAGTAGATGTAATATTAAATAAATATCAAAATGCAATTAAATATTCTAAAATAAATATACAAGATATAAGATGTGAAGCATTGTATGGTTTTAGTGATGGAATAAATTCTTTTTCTAATGAAAAAGATACTTCTTTAAAAACATTTTTATATTTGTGTATTGAAAGAAGAGTATTAAATTGCATTAGAAATAATATGTCTAATAAAATAAAAATTCTTAAAGATTCTTTATCTTTAGAATATAGTTCAGATAATGATAAATTATCTTTATCAGAACTTATTGGCGATGATAATAAATTCAATCCTCTTAATAATATTGTAGATAAAGAAACATATAAAGAAATATATTTAATTGCTAAAAATAATTTATCTAATTTTGAATTTACAGTTTTTAATTATATGATTAATAATTTTTCTTATATCGAAATAGCTTCATTACTTAATAAATCTCCGAAACAAATAGATAATGCAATGCAAAGAATAAAAAGTAAAATGAAGACATTAATTGAAAAAGAGGAAATTATTTAGTAAAAAGACTTGAAAAAAGGATATATTTTTGATATCCTATTAATGTCTTATGGCGAAATTGGTGAAGTGGTAACACGGTAGATTGTGGCTCTATTATGCAAGGGTTCGATCCCCTTATTTCGCCCCATAGATAAAATAACAAATCATTATTTGGTTTGTTTTTTTTGTGTTAGAAAACTATCCTAACTATTAATGGTATTAATGAAATACTTATTGAAAATTTATCTAATAAGATAAAATTATCAGAATTAGAAGATTATAAAAAATTGATATTATTAATAATTAGAAAGAGGTATAGATAGAGAGGTACATCTATGATAAAATATATACATAAACAAAAATTTATAATATTGAATATTGTGAGGAGTCAGTAGTATTTAGACTTTATTAAATACTATTGTCTCCTCATTTTTAGTAAAAGGAGTGAAAATTGACTGCTATACCACTTACTTCAAAACATAAAAATGATAATTATTATTTTCACTATGATTTAATAAATGAAAAACTAGGAACTGCTAGATTAGAAAACTTAATCAATATTAGTTCTAATAGAATTAGAGAACCATATTATATAAATAATAAAATAGCAACGATTACTAAAAAAGATAAGGACGCTATATTAAAAATAATAAAAAAGTATTATGCTTTTGAAGAAATAAAAGAAACAAATAGAATTATTAGAAAACAAAATACTATTTATAATAAATCTAAAGAAAATCGTGATAAAGTGTTGACTTAAGCATTTAAAATGGTATAATTTAGGTACTTTAGATTGTTGCAGGTGTATTTATACACTTGGTAGAAGTATTTCAAAAGGAAGAGTTTATCTCTTCCTTTTGCTTTGCATTCAATATAAAACTGACTATAAATTAGCCAGTTTTTGCTATCGCACCATAGATAAAATAACAAATCATTATTTGGTTTGTTTTTTTGTTTTTAAATATTCTTCAAATTTTAATATCCCATAATCTTTATTATAATAATTAGAAAATTCATTTAAATGTGCAAGAGCTATTTTCATAGTCTTAATTAAATCATTATCTGTAACATTTGTATTTTTATTAATAAGTCCATGTTCAAGTTCAACATTAACTCCAACTATTAAATCTTCTAAAGAAAATTTATCAAATTTAATTCCTAACATTTTACTAACATTAAATATTTCTTCTTTACTATACATAATATCACCATTAAAATATATGCTATTCAACTAAATTTATAGTTTATTCAACTAATAGTTTATTGTTTACACTATAATATTACTTTATAATTTTATTGAAGAGGGATAATATGATTTATTTAGATTATGCTGCAAATACTCCAGTTGATAAACGAGTATTAGATAAATTTAATGAAATTACTTTAGATTTTTATGGTAATCCAAATAGTATGCATAGCGAAGGGATTAAGGCAAAAAATTTAATTGATAGTGCAAGTGAAAGCATTGCATCATATTTTAATACTAAAAAGGGTAACATTATATATACATCTGGTTCAAGTGAGTCTAATAACTTAGTTATTAAAGGACTTGCAGATAGATTAAAGACTAAAGGGAAACACATTATTATATCTGAAATAGAACATTCAAGTATAATTGCTCCATGTAATTATTTAAGTTCTTTAGGATTTGATGTTTCAGTGATACCATTAGATGAAAATGGAATTGTTGATTTAAAAAAAATTGAAAAAGAGATTAGAAATGACACTATTTTAGTTAGTATTACATCAGTTGATTCTGAACTTGGTACTATTCAACCAATAAATGAAATAGTTAAAATAGTTAAAAAACATAATATAATTTTTCATACTGATGCAACTCAAGCAGTAGGTAAAATAAATATTAACTATGATGGTGTTGATTTTCTTACATTTGCACCTCATAAATTTTATGGTTTAAATGGTATAGGCGTGTTAATTAACTTTAATAATATAAAATTAACTCCACTTATTCATGGTGGTAAATCAACAACTATTTATAGAAGTGGAACACCTGTAACCGCTAATATTGTTTCATGTGCTTATGCATTAGAACTAATTATGGCTAATTTAGATAATAATATAAATTATATTAGTAATTTAAAAAAAATGTTAATTAATAACATAAAAAAAATAGAGAAAGTACATATAAATTCTCCAGAAAAATCTGTAGATAATATATTAAATATTAGCATTTCAAATGCAAGTGATATAGTAGATAAATTATATGAAAAAAATATTTGTATTTCAAAACAATCTGCTTGTTCATTAAATACAAGTCCTTCGAAAAGTGTATATGCTATAACCAAAGATAAATTTCTTGCAAGTAATTCAATTCGAATAAGTCTGTCTCATTTGACAACAAAAGAAGAAATAGAAAAATTTTTGATAATTTTTAAGGAGTTAGTAAATGAAAATAATAATAATTAATGCAATGTGGTGCCCTGGGTGTTTAATATCAAAAAGGATTTGGAATGATATAAAAAAAATACATCCTGAATTTGAATATATAAATTATGATTATGATTTAGATGATGATAAAATTAAAAAATATAATGTAAAAGATATTTTACCAGTGGTAATTTTTGAAAAAAATAATATTGAAATTAAAAGAATTATTGGTGAAAAAAGTAAAGATGAAATTTTAAAAGAAATGGATGAAATAATATGAAAAAGATAATTAAGATTATTTTACTTTTAATAGTTATAATTCCGTTAAATATTTTTGCTTTAGATAACAATTATAATGATGTTATAGCCTCAATTGCAGGAGCAGAAATAAAAGATAATGAAATTAATATATATTTATTTAGAATTGATGGATGTCCACATTGTCAAGAAGAAGAAAAATGGCTTGAAGAAATAAAAGAAAAATATGATTTAGTAAATGTTTATGATTATGAAATTAAAAATAATAAACAAAATAAAGAGTATTATCTTAAAGCTAAAGAACTACTAGGAGATGATGTTTCTAAGAGTGTACCATATACAGTTATTGGTGAAAAATATTATGTTGGTTTTTCTGATACTGTTAAAGAAAAAATTGAAACCGAAATTAATAATTTAGTTAATAATATTAGCAAGGATAAAGATAGTGTAAAAATACCATTACTTGGAAAAGTAAATATGAAAAGTGTATCAATTCCAATTGTTGCAATTATATTAGGTGCTGTTGATGGTTTTAATCCTTGTGCAATGTGGATACTACTTTTACTTATTAATATGTGTATAACAATAAAAGATAAAAAGAAAATGGCAATAGTTGGCTTTACATTTATATTTAGTTCGGCATTAGTATATTTTTTGTCAATGCTAGGTATTGGTTTTATTTTAGATTTATCAGTAGTTTTATATATTAGAAACATTATTGCTATTTTTGCAATTATTTTAGGTATATATAATTTATATGTCTATATTAAAACAAGAAAAATAACTGGTTGTCATGTAGTAAAAAAAGAAAAAAGGCAAAATATAATTTCTAAAATTAATAATATTTTAAGTAAAAAAAGTACAATTTTAATACTTTTAGCTACAGTAGCATTTGCAATTTCCGTAAATTTAATAGAACTTGCATGTTCTTTAGGATTTCCAGCAATTTTTTTAGAAATATTGTCATTAAATAAGATATATGGACTAAGAAAAATAATTTATTTACTAATTTATATTTTCTTTTATATTTTAGATGATACAATTATATTAATTTTATCAATTAAAGCTTTTGAGGCAAAAGGAATTAGTACAAAGTATAATAAATATGTCAATTTAATCGGTGGAATATTATTATTAGTAATGGGAATACTTTTAATATTAAAACCTGAATGGATTATGTTTAATTTTTAAGAAATATAATATATTTATTTTTTAATATTTATTTTATATAGATTTTATAATATAATTTATTTATTGACAGCATAGATTATACTAATAATTATAATTATAGGTGAAATATGACAAAAGTATATTTTCAAGAATTTTTGGATATAATTAATCCAATTATAAATAATAAAGAATTTCTTAAAAGAAAAGATTATGCTCATCATGAAAATGAGTCAGTTTATGATCATAGTATGAAAGTATCTTTTTCTGCATATTTGTGTGCAAAAAAATTAAATTTAGATTATAAAAGTGCCGCTATTGGAGGACTTCTTCATGATTTTTATTATGAAGATTGGCAAAAAAACCATGTTCACAAGAAGTTTTTTCAAATGCATGGTTTTGTTCATGCTAGGCAGGCTTTAGAAAATTCAAAAAAAGTCTTTCCTGAACTTATGAATAAAAAGGTTGAAAATATAATTGTTAGACATATGTTTCCACTTAATATTGTTCCTCCAAAATACGCTGAAAGTTGGATTGTATCTTTAGTTGATAAAAAATGCTCAATGTATGTGTTAAAACATCCTAAAAAATGTTTAAAATATGTTGGTATACGTAAAGGTAGTAAATCATGAATATAAAAATATTTTTTATTTTATTTGCCCTTTATTCTATATTTGGTTGGATATGTGAAGAATTTGCAACATATGATAAAGAAAAAGGTTTTATTAATCGGGGTTTTTTAATAGGACCATATTGTCCAATTTATGGTTTTTCTGCGTTAATTATGGTTTTAATTTTAAATAGATTTATTAATCCATATGTAATATTTATTCTATCTTTAATTATTTGTACTACTGTAGAATATTTAGCTAGTTATTTTATGGAACTTATATTTAATGCTAGATGGTGGGATTATTCAAATAAAAGATTTAATATTGATGGTAGAGTATGTCTTAAAAATGCAATTTATTTTGGATTTATGGGCTTAATTTTAATAAAATTTGTAAATCCTTTTTTAGAAACTATAATACTAAGATTTTCTCCTTTTACAATAAATATAATTTTTTATGTATTATTAATAATATTTATATTAGATAATATATTTTCTTTTAAACTAATATTTAAAATTAAAGAAGAAAATGTCTTTAAAAGAAGGGATAATACACGAGAAATTGTTGCCAAAGGCAAAGAAATATTAAGTAAATCATTATTTGGAAATAAATTAATTATAATTTTTCCCCAAAAAATAAAAGAACAAAAAGAGAAAATTAAAAATGAAGTAAAAAAACAACAAGCTATTTTAAAAGAAAGTATTAATATTAAGCGTCAAAAAGAAAAAGAACAAAAAGAAAAACTAAAAAGAAAAATAAAAAAAGAAAGAGATTCTTTTAAAGAAAATATGATTAAGATTCATAAAAAAGAAAAAAATAAAAAAGTTAAATTAAAAAATAAAATAAAAAAAGAGAAAAATAAAGCAAAAAAATAAATTTAAAGGAAAATGGTTATGGAAATTGAAACTAAAGAAAAGAAAAATAAACTATTTATGTATACAATTTTATTTTTTACTTTATCGGTATTGGGTTGGATTTTTGAAGTATTAAATGAAATAAGAAAAGGTCATGGTTTTATTAATCGTGGTGTTTTACAAGGACCTTGGCTTCCTATATATGGCTTAGCTGGGTTAATAATATATTTATTATTAAAAAAATATAAAGAAAAACCACATGTTGTATTTTCTCTTTCTTTTATTATTTGCTTTGCAGTAGAATATTTAACTAGTTTATATTTAGAAATATCAAAGGGAATAATATGGTGGGATTATTCCAAAAAACCACTTAATTTAAATGGAAGAGTATGCTTTTTATATACATTAATTTTTGCTATTATTGCAACATTAGTTTATTATTTTATAATTCCAAAATTAATTAAATTATTTGAAAAAATTCCATATAAAGTAATAAGTGTAATTTGCACTATATTATTATTAATTTTTCTTGTTGATAATATTTATTCTACAAAAAGACCAAATATTGTTCGAGGAGCAAAAATAGTTAATAAAACTTAATTTTTATAATAAATATCTATATCTACATAGTTATTTATACCATCAACTTTTCCATTTGAGGCAAGTTGCCACATTATGTAATCACCTTTATAAGTTGTTTCATTAGTGTAATGAGCTAGCCAAATGTCATGTTTAATTGGTCCCCATATGTATTCAAGATAGGATTTACTTGCATAATGAACTGGTAAATAACCAGCTTTTTTTATGGTGTCTAAAAAAGTATTTGATACTTCAGTTAAATCATATAAATTCATTTCACTAGCATTAAAATAATTAAAACTTTCCCAGTCAAATGCTATAGGCATTTCAATATTATATCCTTTTATATTATCTAAAACAAAATTTGCTTCTTCAATAGCATCTTCTTTACTTTTAGCATAAGAATAAAAATATATTCCAACTTTAATTCCTGCTTGGGTAGCACCTTTTATATTTTGTAAAAAATAGGGATCAAGTGTTAAAGGTTCATCATAATAATACCTATAACCAAGTCTTATTATAACAAATTCAACACCAGCATTTTTTACTTTTTGAAAGTCAATATTACCTTGATATTTTGAAACATCAATTCCAATTAAAGTATTTTCATTTTTTCTTTCATTATAAACATCTTCAAAAGGTAAATAATTTGTAAGTTCATTCGTATAATTATTACTTACAACTTTTTGACTTTTTTCTTTAATAACTAATTTAAAATCTTTACTAGATTTATTGCCAGAATAATCTATTGCTACAAAAGTTAAATTATAAGTTCCTATTGTATTAACATCATAATCACCTACAATATAACAATTTGGATTTCTATCAGCATTATCCATACATGTTATTTCACTTGCAATATTATTTTCATAACCAACATTTCTAGTTACTATATTACTCATCCATATAATAGGTTTAGTTTTATCTTTAACTTCATAGTTAATTTCATATTTTTTATTATTACAATTAATTATTTCTTTATTATTTCCTAGTTTTAATGTATTTATTTTATTGTTACATTTTAAATTGCTTATTTCATTTATATAAACTTCTTCTCCATATTCAAACTCATTTATAGATAAAGGTATATTTTTGTTTAATTTACAACTACATAATAAAAATAAATATATTAATAAAATTACTTTCTTCATATATTTATAATACCAAATATTTATTTGTTTATAAATAAAAATTATGATAATATATTATTTGTATTAAGGAAATAGATATGAATAGTAATTTTAGTTTTATTATAAAAGATTTAAGAAAAAAAAATAATTTAACTCAATCAGAACTTGCATCTTTACTTGGTGTAACTTTTCAAGCTGTTTCAAAATGGGAAAATGGTAAAAGTATTCCGGATATTTTATTATTAAAACAAATAAGTGAAAAATTCAATGTAGATTTAGATTATTTGTTAAGTGGCAAAGAAAAAGAAAAAATAAAAAACAAAAAAATATATATAATTATAATAATATTAGTTATATTATTAGTATTTTTAGTTTTATTTATATTTTTACATAATCATAATTATGAATTTAAAAAATTAAATGGGATTTGTAATGGTTTTAATGTAACAGGTAGTATTACTTATGATGCAAAAAAATCCTCTATATATTTAAATGCAACTTATTGCTCAGATGATAATGAATTATATCATAATATAAGTAGTATTTTATATGAAGATCATGATGGAAATTTAAATAAAATTAGTGAATATAAATATGAAGAAGAAAAAGAAATTACATTAAAAAATTTTTTAGAAAATGTAAGTTTTGTAGTTGAAGATTATACTCCAAGTTGTAAATATTATAAAGATAGTTCTTTATATTTAGAAATTACTGCTTTATCAACTGAAGAAAAGGAAGTTATATATAAAATACCTATTGTTTTTGAAGATTGTTAAATTTTTTTTATTAAAATTCTTGCTAGAAAATGTTAGAATTTTTTTATAAGGTATGATTCTATTATGGAAGAAAAAAAATATAAAAATGTTATCGTTAATTTTGGTAATAAAATAAAACATAATATTAATAAAAAAAATAAGTAAACTATTTACTATTGAAGATATTAATATTCTAAATATTGAAAAGATAATAAATTATTTTAATGATAATAGTTTTAATTATATTTATTTAAAAAAAATAAAATTATATATAAATATTAATAAAATATGTTTATTAGTATTTATTAAATTTTAAATAAACATGCTGACATTTTAAGTATGAGTGATATAATTTTATTAGATGGTGATAGTATGATATATATAACTGGAGATAAACATGCTGATTTTAGTGAAGTCTTTCATTTTTGTTATGCAAATAATACTTCTTTAGATGATATACTAATTGTTTTAGGAGATTCAGGAATAAATTATTATGCTAACGAAAAAGATTATATGCTTAAAAAAACTTATTACAGTATCCAATAACATTTTTCTGTATTCATGGTAATCATGAAGAAAGACCAGAAAATATAAAGTCATATAAAACAAAAAAATTTCATGAAGGAATTGTATATTATGAAGAAGATTATCCAAATATATTGTTTGCTAAAGATGGAGAAATATATAATTTTAACAATAAAAAGGTATTAGTCATAGGAGAAGCTTATAGTGTTGATAAATATTTTAGACTAGCTAGAGGATATAATTGGTATGAAAGTGAACAACCAAGTGAAGAAACGAAAAATAAAGTAAAGAGTGTTTTAGCAGACTTAAATAATAAAATTGATATGATTTTATCTCATACTTGTCCTTATAAATATTTGCCAAGAGAAATGTTTTTAGAAGGAATAGATCAAAGTACAGTTGACAATTCTACCGAATATTTTTTAGATGAAATTGAAGAATCTACTGATTATAATTTGTGGTATTGTGGTCATTATCATACTGATAAAGAAACTAATAAATTAGTATTTATGTTTCATAAAATTGAAAAGTTTAAATGAATGGATTCAAAAACTATGCATATTTTATTATTTACTAATCTATTTCTATAAATGATGTAATTTGATATAATAAATTGGAAATATTTGACATAATTTGACATAATGTATAAGTTATGATATAATTATTTTGTTATTCAGGGGGAAAAGATGAATAAAAATAATTATGTCCTCCACAATAAGTGGAGAATGATAAAAAAATTAATACAAAAAAATATTAATAATTTAATAAATATAGGAGTGGCTTTAAGTATATTATTTATAGCTATGTTTGCTCCTTCAATTGAAAAAAAAGAAGTTATTGAATCTTCAACTAGATTATTTGATTCATATTCTAAAAATATAAGTAAAGAAGATAAAATAAATTATATATTAGAAAAATATAATTTAACAAAGTATCAATTTAATGTACTTTCTGCTATAGTATTAACTGAAGCTGAAAGTAATTCATATGATGATGCATATGCTGTAATAAATACAATATATAATCGAACTCATGCTAAAAACTGGGTAAAATCTTGTAGTAATTATTTTGGTGAAAAAAATGGTAATAATTTATATTATCAAGCAATAATGCCAAATCAGTTTGTAGTATATCAACATGGTACATATAAAAAATATTTAAATAATACATCATTAAAAGGATATGATGCAATAATTGACTTTTTATATAATGAAGAAATTATGCATAATTATTTATCATTTAGGTCTAATTTTATTAAAATTAATGGATCTGAAAAATTTAGTGATAGAGGAAATAATTATTTTAATATTTTAGATGATAGTAATAGAATTTAGAAAATCCTTGTTTTAGGATTTTTTTTGTGCTAGTATACTAATTATTGGTGATAAATATGGAAATTAAAAGATATGAATTATTACAAATTCTAAAAAAATCAAAATTTTTAGGTACTGGTGGTGGAGGAACAGCTTATTATAATTCAAAAATTAATAAAGTAATAAAAATTTTTCATTCGTTTAATGAACCATGTTTATATAATTCTTATAAAAAGGAAGATATATTAAGATTTAATAACATTCAAACTAAAATATTTATATTTCCAATAGAAGCGGTTATTATTGATGACATTGCTGTAGGATATATATGTGATTATGTTAAAGGAAATACACTTCAAAATATAAATTTACTTAGTTTAAATTTAAACAAATTTGTTTATTTTGTTAATGAAAGTTTACCTGATATAAAAGAAGTAAGTAATAATAAAATTGCATTATATGATATTGCATATAATATTATGTTTGGAGATGATGGATTATTTATTATTGATACTGATGATTATTTTTTTTCAAACAAAGATAACTTAGATAAACTAAATAATTATATTTTTAATGATAGTATAAAAACTTTTTTAGTAGATAATTATTTTAATGAATTTGTAAATTCGGATAAATTATTAAAAGAAATGTATTCTGATAAAGAGTGTGATATTAATGATTTTATGTTATATTTTATTAATAGTTTATCCGAATATATTGGTGTTAAAATTAATACTTTAATTGAGGCATTTCCTGCTTTAAATAAAAATTATTATGAACCTATTTTTATTCGAAAAAGAATAAGATAAAATATTGTAAGTGCATTGACAAAAAAATATATAAATCTTATAATTAGATACGTGATGTTATGGAAGATAAAAATTTTTTGCGTGAAATTAAAGCATTAGATCATTTAATAATAAATAGATTAAGTGTAGATTGTATTTCAAATATTAATAGAATAACTCCCTCTCAAATACATATTTTGGAATATATTATTAATAGTCCTAAAAAAGAGGTATATCAAAAAGATTTAGAAAAAATAATAAATCATTCAAGAGCTACGGTTTCTAGTGTTTTAATAACAATGGAAAAAAATGGTTTAATTAAAAGAATTACTGATAATAATGATACTAGAATTAAAAAAATAGTTTTAAGTAATAAAGCGTTAAATGTTTTTGAAAAAAGCAAAAAAAACATTAATTTAATTGAAAAAGAATGTTTAAATGGTATTAGTCAAAATGACTTATGCATATTTTATAAAGTGCTAAATAAAATGAAAAATAATTTACAAAGAAAGGATGATATATATGATGAAATTATTTAAAAATATTAATTTAAAAGAATGGTTAATGATATTAATATGCTTAATACTTGTTTTTATTCAAGTTTGGTTAGAACTTAAAATGCCTGATTATATGTCACAAATAACTGTTTTACTTCAAGGTGAAGGAAGCAAAATGAAAGATATTTTAACTAATGGTGGGTTTATGCTATTATGTGCATTTGGCTCATTAATAAGTGCAATTATAACAAGTTATTTATTAACTATTATATCTTCAAAATTTGCTAAAAGATTAAGAAGGAAAATATTTAGTAAAACTTTAAATATTTCTCCTGCCGAAGTAAAAAAATTTTCTATAAGTAGTTTAATAACAAGAACAACAAATGATGTTAATCAAGTTGAAATGTTTTTATCTATGGGAGTAATGCTTTTATTTAAAGCACCAATTACTGCAATTTGGGGTATAAAAAAAATATTAAATAAAAGTTGGCAATGGAGTGCTTTAACAGCAGGTGCAATAGTAATTATACTTCTTACAATTGGAATTATAGTAAGTATAGTAATGCCAAGATTTAGTATAGTTCAAAAATTAATTGATAAAGTTAATCGTATAATTAGAGAAAACTTAACTGGTATAAGAGTAATAAGAGCATTTAATGCAGAAAAATATCAAGAAAATAAATTTAATACTGAAAATAAAAAATTAACAAATACACAATTATTTAATCAAAAATGTTTTGCAGTTTTACAACCAGTTATGCAAACGTCTATGAATTTATTAACATTAGGTATTTATTTTATTGGAGCTATTTTAATTAAAAATTCTTTAATGGCAAACAAACTTACTTTATTCGGAGACATGGTAGTATTTTCATCATATGCTATGCAAATAATAATGTCATTTGTAATGCTTTCTATGATTTTTATGATTTTACCTAGAGCAAATGTATCTGCGAAAAGAATTAATGAAGTTCTTGATACTGAAAGTTCAATTATTTATGGTAATTACTCTGGTAAAACTGCTGAAAGTGGTGTTGTTGAATTTAAAAATGTTTCTTTTAAATATCCAGATGCTGATGAATATTTATTAAAAGATATTTCATTTAAAGTAGAAAAAGGTCAAACTATTGCATTTATTGGCTCTACTGGTAGTGGCAAAAGTACTTTAATTAATTTAGTACCTAGATTTTATGATGCTACTGAAGGAGAAGTTTTAGTTGATGGTGTAAATGTTAAAGATTATAACAAGGATGCTCTTAATAATAAGATTGGATATGTTTCTCAAAAAGCAGTTATGTTTGATGGAACAGTTAAATCAAATATTACTTATGGAAAATCTAAAAATAAAATTACTGATGAAAAAGTTAAAGAAGCAATTAAAGTTGCACAAGCACAGGATTTTGTTTTAAAAATGGATAAAACTTATGATTCTCATATTGCATCACGTGGGACAAATATTTCTGGAGGACAAAAACAAAGACTTTCAATTGCTAGAGCTATTGCAAAAGATCCTGAAATATACATTTTCGATGATTCATTTTCAGCATTAGATTATAAAACAGATTCAGTTTTACGTAAGGAATTAAAAAAATATACAAAAAATGCAACTACATTAATTGTTGCTCAAAGAATAGGAACAATTTTAAATGCAGATAAAATTATAGTACTTGATAATGGAAAAGTAGTGGGTTCTGGAACACATAAAGAATTATTAGAAAATTGTGATGTTTATAAAGAAATTGCATATTCACAACTTTCTAGAAAGGAGTTAGAAAATGCGTAAGAATAATAAATTTGAAAAAGCAAATGATTTTTCTAGTTCTATAAAAAGATTAATAAAAGAAATAAAACCATTTAAAGTTTTAATAATAATTAGTTTTGTTTTAGCAATATGTGGCTCAATTCTTACAATAATTACTCCAAAAAGATTAACTAAATTAACTGATACTATTCAAGCTGGATTAACAATAGATAAAAATAATATTAAACTTCTTAATGAAAAAATTGCATTATCACAAGGACAAGATATTGTTATTGATGGTAATATAATTACTTTTGAAGACCAAATGATATATATTAATGAATTTAAAAATTTATCTAGTAATTCAAGTGTAACTGAAATATATGATCTGATTGATAATCTTCCAGAAAGTATTCAAAATGTTATCAAACCTAAAATGAATATGGAAACTATTAGGAATATATGTTTATTATTGATGTCATTTTATTTAATAAGTGCATTATTTTCATATATTCAATCACTATGTATGACAAATGTTTCTAATAAATTTGCTATGAATTTAAGAGATAGAATATCAAAAAAGATTAATAAATTACCATTAAAATATTTTGATGCTCATCAAAACGGAGATATTTTATCAAGAGTAACAAACGATGTTGATACTTTAGCTCAAACACTTAATAATTCACTTAGTTCACTAGCAAGTAATATAACTTTATGTTTAGGATCAATTATTATGATGTTTAAAACTAATTCAATTCTTGCAATTACATCAATTGGTTCTTCATTATTAGGTTTAAGTATAATGTTTATTATTTTAATAAAATCACAAAAATATTTTGTTCAAAGACAAACTGAACTAGGTGCATTAAATAGTCATATTGAAGAAGTATATTCAAGTTTAAATATAGTAAATACATATAATGGTAAAGAAATAAGTGAGGAAAAATTTGATAAATGTAATGATAGGGTATGTAAATGTAGCATAAAAAGTGAGTTTTTATCTGGTTTAATGCAACCTATTATGAGTTTTATTGGTAATTTTGGTTACGTTGCAGTATGTATAACAGGAGCACTTTTAGCTTACAATAATCATATAACATTTGGTGTAATTATTGCATTTATAACTTATGTTAGACTATTTACAATGCCTCTTTCACAAATTGCCCAAGGATTAACATTTATTCAGTCAGCTGCTGCTGCAAGTGAAAGAGTATTTGAATTCTTGGATGAAAAAGAGTTAGAAAATGAAAAAACAAAAACATTAACACTTGATAAGTCTAAAGTAAAAGGAAATATTGAATTTAAAAATGTTTCTTTCAAATATGATGATAATGGTAAAACTATTATTAATGATTTTTCTGCTTCTGTAAAATCTGGACAAAAAATTGCGATAGTTGGACCAACTGGTGCTGGAAAAACAACAATGGTTAATTTACTTATGAAATTTTATGAGATTAATGATGGCTTAATTACTATTGATGGTATAAATATAAAAGATTTAACAAGAGAAAATATTCATAATTTATTTACGATGGTATTACAAGATACTTGGCTTTTTGAAGGAACTATAAAAGAAAATATTAAATTTAATCATAAAGAAATAAACGATGAAGAAGTAAAAAGTGTTTGTAAATATATAGGACTTGATCATTTTATCAAAACACTACCAAATAGTTACGATTCAAAAATATCTGAAAATGATAGTATTTCTGCAGGTCAAAAACAACTTCTTACTATAGCACGTGGAATGTGTGAAAAAGCACCTTTATTAATTCTTGATGAAGCAACAAGCAATGTTGATACAAGAACTGAAGAATTAGTCCAAAAAGCAATGGATAAATTAATGGAAGGAAAAACTTCATTTATAATTGCACATCGACTTTCAACAATTAAAAATGCAGATTTAATATTAGTTATGAATGAAGGAAATATTATTGAACAAGGAAATCATGAATCTTTAATGAAGAAAAATGGCTTCTATGCAAAATTATATAACTCTCAATTTGAATTATAAATTATTGACAATAATAAAACTTTTTATTAGAATAAAATTGTAAATCTTTGATTCAGAGTAGTAGATATAATTAATTTTTTTAGAAAGTAATTGGTTGATGAAAAATTATAAATAAATTATATTGAATGGACTGATGAGAGGCTACCGAAAGTATTGTAGGCTAGCACGGAGTACTTACTTCGTTAACAAGGTAGCATGTATATTTGTACATGATTCACTTTTTAGGTGGCATTAATAAGAATTTAAATCTTATCCTAATTGTTGGGATAAGATTTTTTTAAAGAAAGGAAATGATTATGAAAAAAAGAATATTAACAGGATTAAAACCAACTGGAGAACTTACTTTAGGTAATTATATTGGAGCAATATCACAAATGGTTGAACTTTCTAATGATGAAAATAATGAAGTATACCTTTTTGTCGCAGATCTTCATGCCCTTACTGAATACCAAGATCCTAGTACTCTAAGAGAAAGAATTAAAAAATTTATTGCAATGTATATTGCCTGTGGAATGGATCCAGAAAAGGTATCTATTTATATACAATCAGATAATGAATATATTCCAATGATTTCTTGGATTTTAGAGTGTAATACCTATTATGGTGAAGCTTCAAGGATGATTCAATTTAAGGAAAAATCTAAAGGTAAAGAAAACTTTACTGTTGGACTTTTAACATATCCAATTTTAATGGCTGCGGATATTTTATATTGTGATGCTGATTTAGTTCCTGTAGGAATAGATCAAAAACAACATGTTGAACTTGCTCGTGATATAGCCGAAAGATTTAATAATAAGTATGGTAAAACTTTTAAACTTCCAGAACCTCTTATAAGTAAAGAGGGAATTAAAATTAAAGATTTAAAAGATCCAAGTAAAAAAATGAGTAAGTCTGAAGTAAATCCAAATGGTGTTATATCTTTATTTGATAGTCCAGAAATAGTTAGTAAAAAGATTATGGGAGCAACAACTGATAGTGAAAACTTAGTTTATTATGATGAAGAAAATAAACCTGGTATTTCAAATTTACTTAATATAGCAAGTGTTATTTCTAAAAGAAGTATTGATGATATCGCAAATGAATATAAAGCATCTGGATATGGCAACTTTAAAAAATATGTTGCATCATTAACATCAAATATGATAAATGATATTCAAGGAAAATATAATTATATCATTAATTCAGGTAAACTCGAAGAAATTCTAAACAAAGGTAAAGAAAACTCAAGAAAACTTGCTTATGAAAAAATGATCGAAATGAAGAAAAAAGTTGGACTTAATTAAAAAAAGTGTTATAATTAATATACATCTTATAAAGAGTGATGGAGGGACTAGCCCGTTGAAGTCACACCAACCTATTAAATTAGGTGGTAATGCTAGATCTATAAGATAACTTTATCACTCAAGATATTGTTATCTTGGGTGTTTTTTTGAAAGGAGGAAAGTTTATTAAGCATTTTCTTTCAAGGTGTAAAAAAGAAAAGGAGTATATATGAAATTATATAGTAATGAAATTGTTTTTCGAGGTCATCCAGATAAAGTATGTGACCAAATTAGTGATGCACTTTTAGATGCATATTTAAAAGAGGATAAATCCTCAAGATGTGGTATTGAAGTAATGGGAGGAAAAAATAAAATATTTATTACAGGTGAAGTAACAAGTAAAGCCAAAGTAAATATTGAAAATATTGTCAAAAGAGTTTTAAAAGATGTTGGTTATAACGATAACTTTGAAATAATTAATAATTTAGGTATTCAAAGCAAAGATATTGCACTTGGAACTAATGATGTAGTATGTGGTGCCGGTGATAATGGTATGATGTTTGGGTATGCTTGCCGTGATACTAAAGAATATCTTCCTACATCTATGGTAATACTTCAAAAACTTTCTAAAGCTTATGATAAAATTAGAAAAACTGATAGTAGATTTTTACCAGATGGTAAAGCTCAAATAACAGGATATTATGAAAATAATAAATTAATAAAAATAAAAGATTTTGTAATATGCTATCAAAATACTGAAAAAGAGAGAAATATTACCGATAATATTTTAATTAATATTTGTAATGAAATTTGTAAAAAATATAATATTTCTGTAGAAAAATATATAATTAATCCTACGGGTAAATTTTTAATTGGTGGTTTTGATGCAGATGCAGGTCTTACTGGAAGAAAAATTGTCGTTGATTCTTATCAATCTTTTGCACCAGTTGGTGGAGGTGCTTTTTCTGGTAAAGATCCAAGTAAAGTTGATAGATCTGCTTCATATATGGCAAGAATCATTGCTAAAGATATATTAAAGAAAAATAGCAAACTTTCTTTCGTACTTGTTCAAATATCATATGCAATAGGTCTTAAAAAGCCATTAGCAATTTATATTACGTCAAATATTGGAGATTTACCTGTGCCGAATAATTTATATGATAAATGCTCAGTTTCAAATATAATTAAAAGCCTTGATTTACTAAATGAAAATTATGAAAAAAGAGCAATGTTTGGTCATTTTATTGACTAAATTTGCTTTTTTTTATGTAGTTTATAATTGATAAAATTAAAAAACATTTAAAAAATAATTAATATTTGATAAAATTTATATAGATGATATATGAGTAGATTTGAAAATAAAATTATTAATGAAAGTACAAAATTTTATGAGAAATTAAAACTTTTTTATAGTAGTGCTAAAGTAGAAGGAATGTCTCTATCTTCTTTTGATGATGAATTTAAAGATAACAAATCAAGAATAGATTTTATTATTAAATTAATAAAACTTGATGAAAACGGAAAACTTTCAAATAAAATGCATCAATTACTTGAAGAAAATTATGAATATTTTACAAGTTTTATAAAAGGGCAGTATTTTCCAAAACCATTAACTATACCTAAAGAAATAATGAAAAATATTAAAGAAACAGGAATTCCACTTATAGAGGATTTGCCTTCGAAAGATGATTTATCATTATTATTAGATTTAATCGAAAGAAATTATACTATGTGTTGTGAAATATTTGCTAATAAAAAGATAATTGTAAAACTTCCTAGTGATAGTATTCATCATGACATATATGAACAATTAGAAATAAGAGAAGACAATATTGCTCATCTATTGGGACTTACTAGTTCAAATTCTTTAATAAACCTTTATATTTCTAAAACTGGTAATAATAGTCCTGCAATTAATATGCCAAAATATTTTATATCTCATGTAGGAAAAAACATATTAATTGAAGAAAATGAAAAAATAAGAGATTTTGTAAAAATATTTAGTTCAAAAGATAATGAATTATTTAAACAAGAGTTTAAGAAAAAATTTGGTTATGAGTATCCTCTTATTGAATTTAATAAATTAATAGTAAAAAATACTAGTTTATTTAATTATGAAAGTTTAAATTTTAATGAAATAATTGTAGATCATATAGAAAAAGATATTAATTGTGATTTATTTGTTCCTCATTATAATGGTAATTTTTCTGAAACTAGCTCAAAGTATAAATCTTGGGTTGAAGAATTAATTGATTTATATTATCATTTTGCAAATTTATCAATTGATAAACAAAATGAAGTGTTAAAAGATTTTCCTCAATTTACAAACTTTTTTTGTAATAAAACAATAATTGAACAATTAAAGGATAATTTAAGTTCAAAATTTTTAACTGATTTTAATATATCAAATCCAGATTTAACTAAACAAATTAATAATTTAAAAAATAAAATTATGTCTTTATTTGATTATGATTTATCAGTAATAGGATTTAGAACTATAAATATGCACACATTTAATAATGATAATATAGTTTTTGAAAAAATATGCACTTCAATTTTAACAGAAACAACACCAACAATATTAGAAAGATATTATAAAGATGGAAGAGTTTATTTTATAGATAAAATTGTTTCTTCTGATGGAAAAATTTTAAAAATAAGTAATGCTAAAGATGAACTTGAATATTTAGAAAGACATGATGAAACAAATAAAGAATATCAAACTTTATATAATAAAATAATTGAACTTGATAATATAACAAAAGAATATTCTATTTTTTTAGATAAAAATCATAATAAAACAAGATAAATAATAATGTTTTGAAGTTTTTTTTATGTTATACTTAATATATGAATATTGATGATGTAAAAAATAATACTATTATAATTTGTAGTAATAATGATAAAAAAAACATTTTAAAAAAATTAAATAAAATAAATAAATTATTACCTATAAAATTTATAAATAAGAAAGAATTTATTACTTCCTTAACTTTTTCTTATGACAATAAAACATTATATTATGTTACTAAAAAATATAATATAAAAAAAAGTATTGCAAGAACTTATTTAGATAATTTATATTACATAGAAAATAAAAAATATGATAATGAAAAACTTGATTTTTTAGTAAATTTAAAAAATGATCTTGAAAATAATAATTTACTTATAAAAAATAATTTATTTTTAAAATTTATAGAAAATAAAGATGTTATATTTTACAATTTAGGTTATATAGATAAATTTCTAATGAATTTAATTAATTTTATTAAGCCAATTTGTAATGTAAAAATTGAAGAAAAAGAAAATAATAATTTTGAACATGATGTATATGAATTTGTAAATATTAATGATGAAATTTCTTTTGTAGCAAGTCAAATTTGTAAATTAATTAATGATGGTATTAATATTAATAATATTAAATTAGTGTGCCCAGATAATGATTATTATCATTATATAAAAAGAATATTTAAAATGTATAATATACCTGTAAATATAAATAATGAAGATAGCATTTATTTTACAAATGTATGTAAATATTTAATAGATAATTTTACATCTGATTTAACTCATGTAATTAATGAAATGAAGAGTAAATTTGATTTAGATTTAGTAAGTAAAATAATTAAAGTTATAAATAATTATACTTTTGAAGAAGACAAGATAAAAGTAAAAGATTTAATAATCGAAGATTTAAAAAATACTTATATTAATAATGAAAAATATATTAATGCAGTTGAATTTATTAATTTAAATGAATCTAATGAAGATGATTATGTTTTTTTAATGGGATTTAATGAAAAGTTTGTTCCTAAGATATATAAAGATGAAGATTATTTAACAGATAATGAAAAGAAAATATTAAATATTTCTACTTCTATAGAAAAAAATAAATATGAAAAAAAATATACTATTTCATTAATAAAATCTATTAAAAATTTAACTATTACATTCAAATTAGAAAATACGCAAAATACATTTTATCCTTCAGGATTAATAAATGAAATGGATTTAAAAATATTACATACTAATGTTAATTATAATTATTCAAACTTAGCTAATAAAATTAAATTATGTTCTTATTTAGATAGATTTTATAAATATAATGAAGAAAATAAAGATTTAGCATTACTTTATAATAATTATCATTTAAATTATAGAAATTATGATAATACCTTTAAAAATATAAATTCTGATTTATTAAATAAATTATTTAATGATAATTTAAAACTATCATATTCTTCAATGGAAAATTATAATGAATGTTCTTTTAAATTTTTAATAACTAATATTTTGAAATTAGATGTTTTTGAGGATAATTTTGCAGCTTTTTTAGGATCACTTTTTCATCATATTTTAGAAATTGGTTTAGATAGGGAAATTAATTTAGATGATGAAATTAATAAATATTTAATCGAAAGTAATAAAGATTTTTCTAATAAAGATTTATTTTATGTTGAGAAAATAAAAAAAGATATTTTATTATCACTTGAAGTTATTAAAGAACAATCAAAATATTCTACACTTAAAAATATAAAAAATGAAAATGAATTTGATGTTACTTTTGAAGGCAAATTTAATACCATTTTTAAAGGCTTTATTGATAAAATAATATATAAGATAATTGATGATAATATATATGTTGCTATAATTGATTATAAAACTTACGATATTGATGCTAAAATGGATTTATTAAAACATGGTTTAAAAATCCAATTACCAATTTATTTATATTTAGTTAAGAAAAATATGCCAAATGCTATTATAGTCGGTTTTTATATTCAAAAGGTTTTAAATTTAGAAAATACATATAATGAAACAGAAAGTTTAGTGGAAAGAAAAAAGAAAAATCTTAAATTATCAGGTTATTCTAATAGTGATGGCCATATAATTGGTTTGCTTGATTATAACTATAAAGATTCAAATGTAATAAAAGGGTTAAAAGTTAAAAATGATGGTTCATATTATCAATATAGTAAAGTTTTATCTAATGAGCAAATGGATGAAATTTATAATGATGTAGAAAATGTTATTAAAAATGTAATTAATAATATAGAAAATGGTAAATTTGATATAAATCCTAAAGTATATGAAGAAAAAAATATTTCGTGTACATATTGTAAATTTAAAGATTTATGTTATAAAACTAGTAAGGATGAAGTTACTATAGAAAAGGAGGATAAAAATGAGTAATTGGACACCAGAGCAAAAGCGAGCAATAAATGAAAGTGGTACTAATATTATTGTTTCCGCAGGCGCTGGATCTGGTAAAACAGCAGTTTTAACTCAAAGAGTTATTACCAAGTTAAAAAATGGAATTTCAATTAATAATTTACTTATTTTAACCTTTACTAACGCTGCTGCGATGGAAATGAAAGAAAGAATAAGGGGAGCACTTTCTTCAGATGAGTCTTTAAGTAGTGAACTTGAACTTCTTGATAGTAGTTATATAACAACATTTGACTCTTTTGCACTTTCTATTGTAAAAAAATATCATTATTTATTAAATATTTCTAAAGATATTAGTATATTAGATAAAAGCATATGTGATAATGTCCGTAGTCAAATACTAGATGATATTTTCGAAGAAAAATATTATAATAAAGATGAAAATTTTCTTAAAATGATTAGTGATTTAACAGTTAAAGATGATACAACTATAAAAAAAGAAATATTATCACTTAATGAACTTTTAGATAGGTTAATAAATAAAAAAGAATATTTAGAAAGTTTTATAAATAATTTTTATAATGAGAATAACATTCAAAATATTATTAATCAGTTTTATGAATTAATAAATAAAAAAATTCAAAAAATATCTAAAATATATGAAAATATAAGTAGTTTTTGTGATGAAAAATTTTATCAAAAATTAAGCGAACAAATTCTTCCTTTATTAAATAGTAAAACTTATAATGAATTTAAAAATAATTGCAAAGTAAAACTTCCTTCGCTACCAAAAGACTCTGAAGAACAATTAAAAATAAATAAAGAACAATTAAAAAAAGAAATTGATTATTTACATAATATATTAATTTATAAAGATGAAAATCATTTAAAAAGTACTTTAAAAAGCACTTTACCTTATGCAAGGGCTATAATAGATATTATACTTGAGTTAGATGTAAAATTATTAAAATTTAAAAATAATGAAGATGAATATGAATTTAATGATATTGCTAAAATGGCAATTGATGTAGTAAAAAATAATCCTAAAGTAAAAGAAGAAATAACTTTATCTTTTAAAGAAATAATGGTTGATGAATATCAAGATACCTCTGATATACAAGAAACATTAATTAATTTAATTTCCAATAATAATGTCTATATGGTAGGAGATATTAAACAATCAATATATCGTTTTCGTAATGCTAATCCACTTATTTTTAAAAATAAATATAATGATTATGCAAATGGAATTGGTGGAATAAAAATAGACTTATTAAAAAACTTTAGATCAAGAAATGAAGTAATTAATAATATAAATAAAATTTTTAATTTACTAATGGATGAAGATATTGGAGGAGCAGATTATAAAGTATCTCATCAAATGGTATTTGGTAATGATTTATATGAAAAAGAAAAAGTAAGTGATGCAAATCTTGATATTTTAATTTATAATAAAGAAAATAAAAAATATAGTGAAAGTGAATATGAAGCTTTTATAATAGCAAATGATATTCAAAATAAACTAAATAATAATTATTTAGTTATAGATAAAGATACTAAAACTTTAAGGCCATGTAAACATGATGATTTTTGTATATTACTTGATCGTAAAAATTCATTTGAAACATATAAAAAAATATTTGAATATTTATCAATTCCTTTAGTAATTTATTATGATGAAAAAATAACAAATGAAAAAGATGTCTTAGTTATAAAAAATATTATAAATCTTATAATCAAAATTTATAATAAAGAGTATGACAAAAAATTTAAATATTATTTTTATTCTATTTTAAGAAGTTTTATTTTTAATGAAAGTGATGAAACTTATGTAAATTATTTTATTAATAATAATTATTATGATAGTGATTTATTTAAAAAATGTGAAACTATAGCTAAAAAGCTTGATAGTTTAACAAATAAATCTTTAATTGAAGAAATAGTAAATGAATTTGATTTTTATGAAAAAGGTATTTTAGTCGGAGATATTGATAAAATGATTATTAGAATAGATTATTTAATGTCTTTGGCAGAAAATCTTTCAAAGCTAGGATATAGTATAAATATGTTTAGTGATTATTTAAATAATTTAATTTTAAATGATAGTGATATTACTTTTTCATTAAATCCTAAAGTAAGTGGAAGTATAAGACTTATGAATATTCATAAATCTAAAGGGTTAGAATTTCCAATATGTTATTATGCTGGTTTTAATAAATCTTTTAATAAAACAGATACTTATAAACTATTTAATTTTGATAAAGATTTAGGAATTATTCTACCATTTTATGATGATGGAGTGGGAAGTACTATTTTAAAAACTTTATATAAGGAAAAATATTTAAAAGAAGATATTTCGGAAAGAATTAGACTTTTTTATGTAGCACTTACTAGAGCAAAAGAGAAAATGATTATGGTAATGCCAAATAAAGATGAAATAATTAATTTTAAAGAAGATTATTATTCTTTTATATCATTTATAGATTCTATTAGTTATGCTTTAAAAGATAATATAAAATATATAGATAACATACTTTTAACTAAAAAATATAATTATTTTAAAGAAAAAAATATACATTTTAAAGATGATAATAATAAAATAAATATTAAAGAAATTAATGTAGATATGACTAAGACTATTTCAAGTGGCGCCTCTAAAAAAGTGGTAAATTTACTTACTAATGAAGAAGTTAAAATAATGGAATATGGTACTAAAGTTCATGAATTACTAGAACTATCAGACTTTAATAATTCAGATAATGATATAGTAAATAAACTTATTAATAAAATAGAACCTAATTTTATAAATGTTTATAAGGAATATGAATTTATTGATTATATTGATAATGTAGAATATAATGGTATAATAGATTTAATAGTAGAATATAGTGATAAAGTTTTAATAATTGATTATAAATTATCTAATATAGATGATGAAAATTATATAAAACAATTAAGTATATATAAAAAATATATCGAAAATAAAATAAATAAAAATATTGAAACTTATTTATATTCAATTATTAATGATGAATTAAAATTAGTATAAAAATAATTTTAAAATGAAATTAATAGTATTAAAAAATAGAAAAGTATAATAGAAAGGTAAATATGAATAAAAAATTATTATTAATAATAGATTTACAAGAAAGTTTTATAAACGAAAGTACAAAATTTCTTCCCCAAAAAATAGAAAAATTATTAATTAGTAATAAATTTGATTACATAGTTTTTACTAAATTTATAAATGATGATAAAAGTGATTTTTATAGAATTCTTAATTATAAAGGTTGTATGACTGAAAAAGATAGAAATATTGTCATTGATACGAAAGATTATAGGGTAATAGAAAAAAGAGTTTATACCGCTTATAATGATGAATTAAAATCATATATTGATTCTAATAATATTAAAACAATATATTTATGTGGAATTGATACAGATGCATGTGTATTAAAAACAACTCTTGATTTATTTGAAAATAATTTAGATGTAAAAGTAATAGAAGATTGTTCAATGAGCCACTCTGGAATTGAATATCATAATTCAGCGATTAATATGTTAAGAAAATTAATTGGAAATCAAAATGTAATTAAAATGTTAGGAAGTGTTAATAATGACTGAATATGAAGAATTATTTAAAAATTTTTCTAAATTGGGATTGGATGAAAAAAGAAATAAGTATAGTGAAGAAATGATTAAAGTAGCATTATTACTTAAATCATTCTTAAATCAAAGAAATTTAGAATTAATTGATATGCCTTATAATTATAAAAGTGGTGAAGATAAAAAATTGACGGAAACTGATTTGCTAAATATTAATTTTAGAGATTTATATATATTGAAAACTGAATTATTAATGCTTTTTAATTATATAAATGAAGACAGAAAGTAGGCGTCATAAATGAATGAATATGTATCAGGAATTAAAAGTAAATTTGGATATAGTGATGAATTATCAGAGTTTTTAAGTCAGTTAATTCCTAATCTAATTAAGTATTATGGTGAAGAATATAAGGATATTATACTTTCGGCCTTATCAAATTGTGAAATACATTTTCAAAGTAAAGATGAAGATCCTAAAAGATTTTTAAATTCATACTTTGATATTAATAAAGAATGGGAAATGCCAGATCTTGGTGGTGCTTTTTATCATAACGAAATTAAAGTAAAAGATAATCAAGTAGTTGCTAAACCTATTGTCTATTTAAAAAGAGTTTATTTTGGTATGTATATGCCGTTTGATTTTAATGATGACAAACAAGTTAATACTTTAATTCACGAGATATGCCATTTAATCAAGGGGTATGGTAAATTAAAAGTAGAAAATGGGAAAATAATTGATTCAACCGGATTAATGAGAGATACCTATTCATATAGTCAGGAAAATGGTGTTGTTGAAGAAAAAAACGATATGGTAGGAATTGAAGAAGCACTAAATGATGTAGAAACAGCACAAATATTAGAAATGATGACTGGAAGAAAACAAGAAGTTGGTGGATATAAAGCTGCTGGTTATTCTGCTACACGATTATTGCAACATAGTGACATTGCAAAAGTAATAAGAATTTCACAATTTCGTGGCGATAATAGTTGGATTCAATATCTTGGTGAAGAACAAAGTAAAATATTAATAGAAAATTTTGATGTTTTAGTAAATGCAATGTATGTATCTTTTAGTGATATTAATACAAAAGCCAAAAGAGAAGCTTTTTATAATAAAATGGGATTAGCTCAAGATGTTATAGATGATTTTGTTGATAATTATTGTTCCAAAGAAGACATGGAAGCATTTATACAATCATTAGCTGTTGCAGATAAAAAAACTATTGAAATGATACAACAAATGAGTGTTGTTAATCATAATACCGAAGAAGTTTCTTCATCAATAATGAGGTGAAAAATTATGAAAGTACCTTTAAGATTCCAAATTACTGAATTTGATTGTGGATCAGTTTCGATTTTGAATGCATTTAGCTATTTATATGATAGAGAAGAAATACCAGCTTTATTAATTAAGCAAATTCATAAATACACACTAGATTGTTATGATGAAAATGGTAATTTGGGTAATGGTGGAACAAGTAAAGAAGCAATTAATAAACTTACAACTTGGATAACAAATTATGCAAATAATAATGATTTTGATGTTTTATGTGAGAGATTAGTAGGAAATTCAGTTTCATTAGAAAAAATGATTAATTGCCTAAATGAAAATGGTGTTATATTTGTTAGATGTTGGCAAACCAACGAACACTATGTAATTATTACAAAAATTAAAAATAATAAATTGTATATTTTTGATCCATACTATTTTGATAAAACATATTATGATAAAGATAAGCAAGTTAAAATAGTATTTAATAAACCATTTACTCACAATCGAATAGTTTCGTTTAAAAGATTTTTTTCAGAAACGCATAAAGATTTTTCTTTAGGCCCTATTGATAATCGTGAATGTGTATTAATAAAAAGAAAAGGTGAAAAATAATGAAAATTCAAGTTATTGGAACTGGTAGTATGTGGACCAAATATAATAGTGCTTGTTATTTAATTGATGATAATATAATGATTGATTTTCCAAATGGTGCTTGTAAGTATTTATATAGATTAGATATTATACCAAATACGATTAATAATATTGTTTTAACTCATTTTCATGGAGACCATTATTTTGATATGCCATTTTATATATTAAATAAATCCAAAAGTGAAAATAAAGATGTTAATATATTTTGTTCCAAAGAAGGAAAGAAAAAAATTAATAAAATTGGTGTTTTAGCTTTTCCAAACTCATTTAAGGAAGCTTGTAATTCGCTTAATTTAAGGTATTATTTTAATGATAATTTTATAATTGAAGATTATAAAGTAGAAAAGGTGTTAGTGAAGCATGGAAGAATGAAACCAGCTTTTGGTTATATTTTTTCAAAAGGCAATATATGTGTAGGCTTTACTGGTGATACTTCCTTATGTGAAAATGTAGAATTTTTATCATCAAAATGTAAATATTTATTTTGTGATTGTATGCTTATTAAAGGCAATGGTAAACATCAAGGAATAGATAATTTAGAGTATTTATCAAAAAAATATCCAAACTGCACTTTTGTTGTTAGTCATTTAGAAGATGTAACTAGAGAAAAATTAAATGAAATGAATATTCAAAACATTATAGTTCCAGAAGATGGCAAAATAATAAAAATATGATTACTAATAAATATAGCTTTTATAATAATAAAGATAAGAAAGGAATGTGATTCATTTTATGAAAAAATATAATATATTTTATGAAGTAAAAATAGTAAATATAATTCTTATTATTTTAGGATTAGGTTTAACAATTTTTAGTGTAGTAAGTCAAGGTAAATTAGATTATACTTCTTTAATAATTACAATTTTATTAATTTTAATTTTATTAAAAGATGTTGTAAGATACAAAAATATTAAGAATAACGGCAAACTAATTAAAAATGCAAAATATAAAATAGTTACTTTGAATAATAATAAGAAAGTTTTAAGAGTTGAATATAAAGAAAAAGATAAACCAATTGTTCTTACTGGTAGAATTACATTTAAATATATTGAAGATAGTGGTACTACTGATTTATTAGTAAATAAAAAAGATCCAAATGAATTTTACGCATTTGGACCTTCAAAATAACTTTATAATTTCTATTATCATGTAAAGATACATATAATGATGAAAAGATAAAGTTTAATGTAATAGGTAAGCTTTACTCCTATTACAATATTATTATATGCATTTAAAAATAATTTATACTACCATAATTGCCTTTTGGTAGTATTTATTTTATAATTTAATTGGTGATTGTTTATGAAAGTTTCATATTCTTGGGAAGATTATAAAATTATTAAAGCAAGTAATGGACTTAAACTTGAAAAATGGAAAGATATTACATTGCTAAGACCAGATCCAATAGTTATTTGGAACAATGGTAATTTAAAAAATGAAAAATATGATGCAATATATCATCGTTCAAGTTCTGGTGGCGGTTATTGGGAAAATATTAATAATATTCCTAGTTTATGGCAAGTAAAATATAAAAATTTAACATTTAATATAAAACAAATGGGTTTT
Organism: bacterium; assembly: GCA_029100545.1. GTDB lineage: Bacteria > Bacillota_I > Bacilli_A > RF39 > UBA660 > UBA6448. The sequence goes on from JAQXPH010000016.1 coordinate 30,572, forward strand.
AAGCATACAGGTCTTTTTCCTGAACAAGCTGTAAATTGGGATAGAATGATTGATAAGATAAAAAATTCTCAAAAAGAGATAAAAGTATTAAATTTATTTGCTTATACAGGAGGAGCAACTGTAGCATGTTTATCTGCAGGAGCAAGTGTTACACACGTTGATTCTTCAAAAGGAATGAATGAATGGGCTAAAGAAAATGTTAAATCTTCTGGACTTGAAAATAAAAGTGTCCGTTTTCTAGTGGATGATGTAGTAAAATTTGTAGAAAGAGAAATAAGAAGGAATAATAAATACGATGCAATTATAATGGATCCACCAAGTTATGGAAGGGGTAGTAATAAGGAAGTTTGGTCAATTGAAAAAGATTTAGATAATTTATTAAGCCTAAGCACAAAAATTTTAAATGATGATTTTTTATTTGTATGTGTAAATACTTATACAACTAATTTATCACTTCTTACTTTAGAAAATTTATTAAAGGTGCATTTTAAAAGTTCAAAAATTGAAGTTGATGAAATTGCTTTACCTATCGAGAATACTAGTTTATTTTTACCTTGTGGTATAACTGGATGGATTACAAATGACTAGATTAGTTATTTTATATGAAGATAATCACATAATTGTAGTGTATAAATTTCCTGGTGTTTTATCGCAAAGTGATAATACAAAAGATTTAGATATGCATACAATTATTAAAATGTATTTAAAAGATAGATATCATAAACCAGGAAATGTTTATTTAGGTCTTGTTCATAGATTAGATCGTCCTACTAAAGGAATAATGGTATTTGCTAAAACATCTAAAGCAGCATCAAGACTTTCTGAGCAAATTAGAAATGGTCAAATGCACAAAAAATATTATGCAGTAGTAGATGACATACTAAAAGAAAAAGAAGGCATATTAGAAAATAAAATAGAAAAACTTGATAATAAAAAGGTATTAATTGATACTCCAAATGGTAAAGAAGCAAAGCTAAAATACAAAGTTATAAAAGAAAAAGATAATTTATCTTTAGTGGACATTACTCTTTTAACAGGAAGGTATCATCAAATAAGACTTCAGTTTTCTTCAATTAAGCATCCATTATATGGTGATGCATTATATGGTAGTAAACATAAAGGTGATCTTACACTTATTTCATATAGTTTATCTTTTATTCATCCAATTACTAAAGAGAAAATGCTTTTTGAAATTGTGCTAAATAGTCAAATTATGACAAATTTTTAAAAAAACGGCAATAAAAGTTTACATATAGTAAATTAATGCTTTGTTTTTAATTTTTTGATGTACAATAAAGTTATGGAAGAAGTAGATTTAGAAAAAGTAGGGAGTTTTATTGCAAAACTAAGAAAAGAAAAGGGAATGACTCAGGAAGATCTTGCTCAGCACTTAATGGTATCTGATAAAGCAGTATCAAAATGGGAAGGTGGGAAAAATTTACCAGATATTGAATGTCAAAGAAAAATATGCAAATTATTTAACATTTCGATGGAAGAATTACATAATGGAGAAAGAAATGTTAAAGAAAGAATAAGAAAACAAAAATTATTTAAACGATATAAAATATTTAAAATATTATTACTTTCATTAATACCTATTTTTGTATTTTTATTTTCATATTTTATTATTAATTTTAGATCTATTAAATTATATTATTCTAGAGATATAAGAAATGGTGACAATGATATTGTATTTGTTGATGCAATGATTTTAAAAAATAATAAAAAAATATTTATGCTTTTAAATGACATAACTTTAGTTGATTATGAAATACAAGCAACAGATTTTACTACCTTAAATATTTACTCAAATAATAATATAATTTATACAACAAGTGATATTAGAAATGAGATTTTATTTTATAAAAAAAATCAAGAAATGGATTTGAATAATATAAAAATTGAAATAATAATAACGACAATTGATGAAAAGGTAAAAAAATATTCAAGCAAATTAAATTTACATGAAGTTAATTTTTATAATAGGGATATTTATACAAATGATTCAAATAATAATCATCAATTACTTACCAAAAGTGAAATAATTAAAAAACTTGAGAATAATAATTTTATAAAAAAAGACAATAATGTTTATCAAAAAAGTGTTATTACAGAAAAAGGAAATGTTACTATTAAATATAATATTAATTTTCAAACAGTAAATATTCATTATGATTATAACGAATATGCCATAAAAATATCAGCCTATTATGATAGTAATAAGTTTAAAGCAGTTGTGTATAATAAAGATAATTTAAATATTGCAATTGAAAAATATTATTATGATTATATAAATAAAGAATTTAACTGTGAATTTGGTGAATGTACAACTTTTAAAAAAGTCCATAATTTAGTAGAAAAATATGTAACTCTACCAGAGGTAGAATAAAGTTCTACTTTATCTAGGTTGCCAAAAATTGCCAATTTATGATATGTTTTTCTCGGAAAGGAGGAAAGTATTGAAAAAAAGATTTGTTGTTATTATACTTCTTATGATTTTATTTATACCATTTATAGTTAGTGCTGATGAACTGGAAAGTGATATGACAGTTCTACCAGTTTATACTAATAAATTAGGTGTAAATTTTTCACAGGAAGATTATAATTTAATAACAAAAATATATGGTGATGGCTATATTGATTATATGACGCAAGAAAAATATCAAGCATTTAAAAATCGTAATCTTAGTATGGATGATATTGTCAGTTACAGTCAAACAAAGAAATATTTTAAAACTATAATTAATAATGTAACTAACGAAATTACAACTACAGAAGTATCAGAACAAGAATATACTAATTATAATCAAGAAAATAGAAGTTTAAATCCCTTTGTTGAAACAGAATATAAATATATGCAACTAAGTTTAGCAGCTTATACAGATGGTTATGGTGATGTTTCTTTAGGACTTATTTGGAAAAAGATTCCTGCGACAAGATCATTTGATGTTTTAGCAATTAGACTTATTGCTATTGAAGTTATTAATGGCTCACAAGAAGGAAGACAAGCTTATGAAATTAATGGTACAGCAAATTATGTCGATTATGCTTGGAATGGAACAAATATAAATGATCTTGATAATGGTTTTGGAATATCCATGAATTTGATTAATTCAACTGATGTAAATTACTTTCAAATGAATATTTCAGCGGCTATAAGAGTAACTAATCCTAATGCAGCGCCAACAGCTTATGGTTCTTATCAACATGCGTGTAGTTCAGTTACTTTAGCACAATCTAAAAACTACACATTATCATCAGCAGGATTAGGAAACGTAATACACTGGCCATCAAATATTGCGTCAAAGTATGATGGTATGCCAGGATTAGCAGCCTATATTTAACAAATCTAAAATAACATTTTAAATTACAACATAGAAAATATTTTAGATATTACATCTTAGATAAAACAAAAATTCAACATAGATTTTGCAAAAAATATTGAAATTTATAAAACAACGTAGATTTTACAAAAAAATATCACAATTCACAAATCAACAAAGATTTTGCAAAATTAATTTACTGATGTACAACTAGATTTTACAGTATAATCCATAATATACACTTAACTATCTTCTTTTGAATTAACTTTAAAATGTTGAAATATACATAAAATTATGAATGCTAGTGATTAAATTAATAAAAAAAAATATATGAGAAATATACAACATTACACGCTATTTAATTTAATCATTTTACTAGCAATATATATTATTTTAAAATAAAAGTAAAAGAAACAGTTAAAAACCGATTGACATTTGAGGAATTATTTACTATAATTTTATTTGTAGCAAGGAAATGCCCAATTAGCTCAGTCGGTAGAGCGCACGGCTGTTAACCGTTAGGTCGTAGGTTCGAGTCCTACATTGGGCGCCAATTTGTTGTTTATAACACAAAATTTATCATCTACATATGCTCAGAAGGTGTGAAAACACCTTCTTTTTATTATTTGAAAATATTACTTTTAAAAAAAATAATATAATGTTATACTAGTAATTGAAAGGTGTTTTTTAATATGAATGATAAAATAAGTATGATTGAACGTTATGGTGATGATTTAACAAAAAAAGAATATATTACAGATCCTGCTATTGCAAGAGATAAAGAAATAAAAGATTGTATATTAATTTTACTTACTCCTGAAAAAAGTGCTCTTTTAGTAGGTAAGGCTGGTATTGGTAAAACAGCCATAGTTGAGGGAATAGCTTATCGTATTCAAAAAGGAATGGTGCCTAATGCATTAATTGGTTGGTCAATAATAAAAATAAATATAACTAGTTTAATGGGTGAAACTCAAAGTGAAGGACAAATTGAAAATCGTATTGATTTACTTGTTCAAGAACTTGCACAAAGACCTAAAACAATTTTATTTATTGATGAAACTCATCTTCTTGTAAATAGACAAGGTGGATTAGATTTTGCAAATATGTTAAAATCTGGTCTTGATCGAGGAACAATTAAAATGATTGGTGCTACAACTACAGAAGAATATGAAGCATACATATTAAGAGATCGTGCTTTTTTACGACGTTTTCAGAAAGTTGATGTTTTTGAAGCATCTCAAGATGATTGTGTAAAAATTTTAATGGGAACATACCCAAAACTTGAAAAACAAATTGGTGTAAAATTAAATTATACTTCATTTATAATTGAAAAAATTATGCGTTTTATTGTTGAAATGACAGATGAATATAAAAGAATATATGAAATATCAAATAGATATCCAGACATATGTTTAACAATTATTTCTAATGCATTTACTTATGCTTTATATGATAATAGTAATATAGTGACAATTAAACATTTTTATAAAGCAGTTTGCAATGCTAGAAGTATATATCCAGATGCACTTATTAAAGAAAAACAAAGATTTATTACAGTATTTAATGATATGTTAAAAAATGAAAATGTTGACTTAAATGATACAAAATAGTTGCATTTTTTAAATAAATAGTGTATATTATAAATGAGCACGAAAAAGTGTTTTTTTATTGGAGGAAAAATGGCAATAAAAGAAAAAAATAAGAAAGTTAATAAAACAAAAAATGAAAAGCCAAAAGTAAAAAAAGAAAATTATTTTAAAGGTGTAATTAAAGAAATGAAACTTGTTAAATGGCCAACACCTAAAGAAGCTCTTAAATATACGATTGCAACACTCGCATTATGTGTCATTATATGTGGATTTTTCTTATTACTTAATTTATTATTATCTATAATAAAAGGATGGTTTGTATAATATGGAAGAAAATCAAAAACAATGGTATGTAGTAAATACATATTCTGGTCATGAATTAGCAGTTAAAGAAAAACTTGAAATGCGTACTGAATCAATGGGTATGCAAGATTACATTTTTAGAGTAATTATTCCTGAAACTACTGAGGTTGAAGTAAAAGATGGCGTAAAAAAGGAAAAAGTAAAAAAAATGTTTCCAGGTTATGTATTAGTTGAAATGATTATGACTGATGAAGCATGGTATATTGTACGTAATACTCCAGGAGTAACTGGCTTTATTGGTTCAAGTGGAAAAGGAGCAAAACCAACACCTTTATTACCTCAAGAAATTGATAGAATCTTAGCATCAATGGGTATGAGTCGTGTAAATATTGATTCAGAAATGAAAGTTGGAGATGTAGTTAGTATTATAGATGGTCCATTTAAAGGTATGTCTGGAAAAATTGATACTATTGACAGTGAAAATAATCGTTTGACAATTATCATTGACTTATTTGGTCAAGAGACATCTGTAGATGTAGAAAATTATCAAGTTAGTAAATATTAAAACAAAAAATTAATCGCTTTTGATTAATTTTTTTTCTATTTTAGAAATAATAAAGTATAGTAAGTAAGATATAATAATTAAAATAAATATTGATGCCATTACAAGATCTAAATTAAATACTTGAGTCCCATAAATAATTAAATATCCTAAACCTTTTTTACTTACTAAAAATTCTCCAGTAATTATTCCTATCAAAGTTAAAGAAATATTTAATTTTAAACTAGAAATAATTGTATTATAAGAACTAGGAATAACTAATTTAAATAGTATATCTTTTTTCGTGGCATTAAATGTTTTAAACATTTTTAATTTAATTTGGTCAGTATTTAAAAAACCATTATATATTGTCATCATACTAACAATTAAGTTAATAAGTAATGCCATAATTATTATACTTTTTGTATTGGCCCCGAAAATTATTATTATAATTGGTCCTAATGCTACTTTAGGAAGTGCATTTAAAATAGTTAAAAATGGTTCAAATATTTTAGCTATAAAAGGATATTCGTAAAAAATAACCGCTATTAAAAAACCTAAAATTATACCTAAAATAAATGCAATTAATACTTCATATAAAGTAGTAAAAATATGTGGAAATAGATTATTTGTAATTATAAGATTTTCAATTGTTTTAATCATTTGTGAAGGGCTTGAATAAATAAATGAGTTTAATATTTCTTTTTTAGTGAGTATTTCCCAACTGAGAAATAAAATTATTATTAAAGATATTTGAATTATTTTAATAATTATATTTTCTTTCTTCTTTTTCCTTAAAAATTTTTTTTGATTTTCAGATTGATACATCCAAATCCCTCCATATCATATCATAATATGTAGAAAATTCTTTACATTTACGATTGTTAATTGGTGATGTTTTATTTTCCATTTCAATATTATATATTTTCTTTATATGAGATGGCCTTTTTGAGCAAACAATAATTTTATCACTCAATGAAATTGCTTCGGCAATATCATGCGTAATCATAATAACTGTTTTTTTTTCGTTTTTTATTATATTATATACATCATCTGAAACTTTTAATCTTGATTGATAATCTAATGCAGAAAATGGCTCATCTAATAGAAGAATATCTGGTTTAATTGCTAGTGTTCTGATTAAAGCAACTCTTTGAATACAGTAAAGACACTAATGCCTTATCAAAGCCTTAAAAAATAAGGCTTTTTAAATTTTTGTTTTTTTACGTTTAACTTGGATTTTTAAGATTTTTTTAAAATTTTATTTATTTTATTCTTTATCCATTCTTCCAAATATCCCATTGCTCTCCAACAACATATTGCTCTTTCTAAACCAAGTGATGGATTAAATAATTCATTAATTCTTTCACTACCTAATTTAGCAAGCCAATCTTTTATTTCATTATTACCATTACTATTAATTAGATTATATAAATCTTCTTCAGTTAATGATTTTAAATCATCTATATTAGTTATTATTTCTTAAAAAATTCATTACTAAATCAATTAGTATATCCTTTTCTTTCGGATTAGACTGTGCTATAAGTAGTGTGATTGCAACAAGTGTATTATTGTCAATAACCTGTTCGTTTTCTTTATATAGAATATTATAGAATTCTAGGAAATATATGAATAATGTTGCAGCAATTCTTTTATTACCATCTATAAAAGTATGATTTTTAGTAATTAAATACAAGAAATTGGCTGCTTTTTCCTCTGTTGTAGGGTATAAGTCTTTTCCATCAAAAGATTGATATATATTACCGATAATAGCTTTTAAACCTTTATCTCTTTCTAATGCAAATAAATCACTATTGCTATTAAATTTTAATTTACTTATAATATCCATACAATCTTCATATACAATTTTATTATTGTTAATAGTTCCACTTGGTTTAGTTATTCTTTTATGGTCATAATCATCAAGTAAATTTAAAGCATTTGAATAATAATTTATAACTTTTATAATTTCTTGAGCTTCACTACCTTTTAATTCTGTATCAATTCTACCAGCTATATTTATTAATTTAATAGTCTTTTCAAGATATTCTAATCTTTTTTGATTAACTGCATAACCTTTAATCATGTAATCTTTTAAAACTTTTGTAGCCCATTTTCTAAAAATAACACCATTTTTACTTTTAACACGATAACCAATACTAATTACCATATCTAAATTATAGTAATCAACTTGATAAGTTTTACCATCTTTGGCAGTTGTTGCAAAATTTGCAACAACTGAATTATCCACTTCTTCTTCAAGTGCATTTTTTATATGCCTGGAAATAACAGATTTATCTCTACCAAATAATTTTGCCATTTGATCTAGAGACAACCATACTGTTTCATCTTTCATATTTACTTCTAATTTTACATTTTGATTTTCAAATAATATAATTTCATTTTTCATTAATTATCACATCCTTTACTATGAATTTATATAAAAGGTTTAGAAGTACACCTTTCACTTATATTATTGTAAAAAACTTTTAAATTTCCTTTTGTTTTTCAAAATTTTTTTCAAAATTTGTTAAATTTCCATTTAATTTGAATATTTCGAATATTATTATTAATTTTGCCTATATAAATTTTTTCAATAAAATCTTCAATAATTATTCTATTTAATTTTTTAAATTCTTGATATTTATGAAAATCTTTTGGCTTTTTTATAATATTTTCTTTTTTTTGATAAAAGTTTAATTCATTTTTAATAGACTTAATTTGTTTATTATATATAATTTCATTTTTATTATATTCTTCTATTAAATTTTTAAATTGCTTTTTTGTAATTATTCCATCAACTTTATCTTCATATATTTTTTTAAAATATTTTTTAATTTTTTTTAATTGATTTTCAACATTTTGTTTTTGACTTTCTAATATTTTAATTTTATTTAATAAATTACTATTTTTATTATTCTTTCTTTCTAATATTAAAAGTTTTTCATCAAAATATTTTCTTATTTTCTTATTTATTTCATCCAATATAATTTTTTCTAAAACATCATATCTAATTGAACTTTTATTAATACAATCATTGTAATCATCTTTATTATTAGAACAAACTAAGTATTCATATTTGGAAGAATTTTTCTTTCTCATATAGCAACCACATTCTTCACAAAATACTTTGCCAGAGAAGTTATGAACAATACCTTTTACTTTCATAGGTTTTGTTCTTTCTTTTAGAGCAATTTGAACTTTTGTAAATGTTTCTTTATCTATTATTGCTTCGTGCATATTTTCTCTACGAATCCATTTATCTTCAGGTTTGTTTATTATTTTATGATTTTTATAACTAATTGTAGTTCTTTTACCTTGTACAAGATTACCTAAATATATTTCATTTGTAAGAATTCTTTTAATGGCACCAGCATTCCATTTTATTTGCTCCCTAGGTCTATTACTAATTATATTTAATTTACACCCTTTTTGATATTTATAAAGTGATGGGGAAGGAATATTTTTGTCATTTAAATATTTTGCTATTTTTGTAAAACCAAACCCATTTAAATATAAATTAAATATTTCTTTAACTATTTCTGAGGCAATTGGATCAATAATTAATTTATTGTTATTTTTTTTAGATATTTCAAATCCAAATGGTGCAAATGGGGAAATAAATTCTCCGTTTTTCATTTTAGCATTAAAAGCACTACGAATATTATTTGATACATCTTCTAAAAACCATTCATTTACAAGTCCATTGATTTGTCTTGATTTTTTATTTCCAGTATTTGCTGTATCAGCATTATCTGCTAATCCTATAAATCTTACATTCCATTCTTTAAATTTATTATTGATATATCTTTCTACAATTTCCATGTCTCTTGAAAATCTTGATTGACTTTTACACAAAACAATATCAAGTTTGTGATTTTCACAATCTTTAATTAATCTTTCGAATTCAGGTCTAAATGTTCCTGCACCAGATAAGTCTTCATCACAATATTCTTGGGTTAATATTAATTCAGAATGTTTATTAATGTAATCAATTAGCATATTTCTTTGGTTTTTAATGGATTCACTTGTCTCGTCCTTACTTATCTTATCTTTGTCTTCATTTGATAATCTTAAATATATGCCAACTTTATAATATTTTTTTTCTTTATTCATCTTTATCTATTACATCTAACTTATAATCTATTTCTTGATTATTTATAATATTATATAATTTTTTATTAATAATTTTTTTTAATTGATTATCAGTCATATTATTGTCATAAATTTCCTTAACATTATAAGTTATCATCATATCAACTCCTAATTAAATATATTAATAAAATATAAATTTAAACTATAGAAAATGAATTGTATACTTCTAAATGATTTAATATAATAATTTTTATTTGTGTCTATACTGCATTCATGCAACTCTTTGCTTCATACCACCAGAAAGTTCTTTAGGATATTTATTCATAAAGTCTTTCAATCCATAGGTAGTTAATAAATTCTTAACATATTCAATATTTTCCTTAGTTTTAATTTTTTTTATTTCTAGTCCCAAAAGTGCATTGTCTAAAATTGTTAGGTAGGGTAGTAATGCATCTTCTTGTAACATGTATCCTATTATAGTATTTTTTTTATAAAATGTAATATTACCATTACTTGGTTTATCTAAACCTGCTATAATATTTAATAAAGTTGATTTTCCACAACCGGATGAACCAACAATACATATAAAATCATTTTTATTTACATCAAAAGATACTTTATCAATTGCTTTAATTTCTCCCTCTTTTGTATAAAATACTTTAGATAAATTTTCTACGCTTAATATTTTATGCATTTAATAGTCACCTATGATATTTTATGCATATCATTTTTCCTAGATATTTAATTAGTTTAGATAATTAAATTTTTTTTTATATTTGAAAAAATAAAATATAAAATAGTAGGTTAATATAATTACATAATTATTTATTTTTTCATATATTACATGGAAAGGAGTTTCAAGTGAATAATAATTTAGATAGAATTCGATGTAGAATAGAAAGAGAACGCAAAAACTGTCCTCAAAGTATATGTTGTTTCGGTCCGACAGGCCCAACTGGTCCAACTGGTCCATCAGGGGGTCCAACAGGTCCAACGGGTGCAACAGGACCAACAGGTCCAACAGGTCCAACAGGAGCAACCGGCTCAACAGGTCCAGCTGGTTTAATTGGTCTAACAGGAGCAACAGGACCAACGGGTGCAACAGGCCCAACAGGAGCAACAGGTCCAACGGGTGCAACAGGAGCAACAGGTCCAACAGGAGCAACAGGAGCAACAGGCCCAACAGGTGCAACAGGTCCAACGGGTGCAACAGGCCCAACAGGTGCAACAGGACCAACGGGTGCAACAGGTCCAACAGGAGCAACAGGACCAACGGGTGCAACAGGTCTAACAGGAGCAACAGGTCCAACGGGTGCAACAGGTCCAACAGGAGCAACAGGTCCAACAGGAGCAACAGGTCCGACAGGAGCAACAGGTCCAACGGGTGCAACAGGTCCAACGGGTGCAACAGGACCAACTGGTCCAGCAGGAAGTGATGGAACAGCAGACACTATAACAATAAGAAATACTACTACTGGAGATCCAGGAACTAATGCAACTGTAACTGATACTTCTAGAAGTCCAAATCATATATTAGATTTTGTTATACCACGTGGTGCAGATGGAGATATTGGCCCAATGGGTCCAACAGGCCCAACTGGACCTGCAGGTAAAGATGCAGAATCATGTTGCATATGCATTAATCAAATGCGAAATATTATTGAACAAATTATAACATTATATCCAAATGATAATTTATTTATTTCATTGGAAAGTGGAAATAATGTTAGTGGTAGACCTGGTATGTTAATTCCTGGCCCAAATAGCAATCCTAACTCTGGCCTTTTCCAACTTATAAATAACGTTGGAACACTAGAAGAAACAGTATCACTAAGTAAAATAGTATCAATAAGAATTACAAGTGCAGCTTATAATGATGAGATTACTTATCTGCCTATTTCTGATGAAACATCTAATGGATGTGATTGTGTATTTGAAAATGCAATTAGAACTTTATTACCAGAAAATACATGTTGTGTAAGTATTAAAGCCGGAGGACAAACAATTGCCCAAGGAACAGTTAAAAAAAGTGAATATGGTATGATTGTTATTGTAGATAATAATGATAATAATCCAACATTTATTTCAACTTGTAATATAGAAGTAATAAGTAAATAAATCTAAAAGTAGACAAATAGTAGACAAATTATAATGTCTACTTTTTTCTTTTAATTAAGAATAATTTTTATTTTTAATAATATAAAAATATATATAATTATCTTTTTGTGGTAAAATAGTAACAAAGAGGGAAAAATGAAAAAAAATAATAAAGTAAAAAACATAATTATAATTATTTTATGTAGTATTCTAGTTTTATTATCTATATATTTTTTATTAGATTATTATAATATTGATAAATATGATAAATTTATATTAAATGAAAATGAAGTGCCAGCTTTAAAAGAAGAAATCTATGAACAGCAAATTAGTTTTTTAAAAGAAAAATATAATAATGATGATATTGTTGGAACAATTTCTATAAGTGATACTGATTTTAATACAATAGTTTTACAAGGAAAAGACAATGAATATTATTTAAATCATTTACCAGATAAAACTTATAATATTAATGGTTCAATTTTTTTAGATTATAGAGTAGACATAGATAATAGTGATAAACTATTAATATTTGGTCATAGCTCTCCAAACTATACATTACCTATAATGATTATTGAAAATTATAATTCAAAAGAATACTATGATAAGCATCCTTACATTTATATTTCCACAGAAAAAAGCGTTAGAAAATATCAAATATTTTCAGCATATGTTGAAGTTAGTGATTGGGATTATATGAAAATAAAATATCAATCAAATGAAGAAAAATTAGAACATTATCAAAAACTTAAAAATAAATCATTTTATGAAACAAATATAGATGTAAATGAAAATGATAATATTTTAATTGTACAAACTTGTAGTAATTTAAAAGAATATAGTAAATATTCTAAAAAATATATGTTAGTAATTGCTAAAGAAGTAAAATAATAAAAACTTCATTAATTATAAATGAAGTTTTTTGCTTTATTTATTATTATATTTAATAAGTTTTGCATGAACAACCATTTTTTCATCATCATTATAGCAAGTTGATAAAGTTAATATTTTATCATTAATATTTACATTAGTATTAAAATTAAACATTGTTCTTCCTTTAATTAAATCAATAAAATTTTGATATTCTTCATCACTTGTAAATGATATTTTTAAATAATCACTTGTTGTAGGTATTTTATAAATACTAAATATTTGCCATATTGAATTCATATTCTGAGTAGAAAGTCTAATTATATAGTTATTTGAATTACTTTGCCATGAAGAGTTTAAAGTGTCTTTTAAAGATCCAAACATAGTTTTATTTAATCTTCCATGACCATAAATAATAGTATTTTTATCAAGATTATTAATATTATTTCTATAATCTAAGAAAATCCAACCAGCATCATTATTTTTTTTATCGAATGATTTTGTTAAATAATAACTATTATCACTTGTTTGAACAAAAGGATAATTTATATTTGTACCTTCAACTTTTATCCAACCAACTGTATCAGAATTAAATGTTTTTAAATTATTAAGATCAACTTCAATAAGTTTCATTTTTATATATTCAAAATATGCTGAATTTTGTTCATCTTCATTTTCTACTATCTGAGCATCGTCAGTATCAATCTCTAGTACTTGAACTTTTTCAGAAACAGTTTTAATAATATTATTTGTTTTACTATTATCTATTGCCCAAAAAATTAATTTTATAATGCAAATTATAAAGATAATAAATAAAATTAATATAGTTAATAATATACATAGATTTTTTTTATTTAATTTTCTTCTTTTATTTTTCATACTTTAAAGTATATCATTTAGTAATAAAAAATCATAGACTTTAAAAAGATTTTTTGTTATATTAAAAGTGGTAGGTGAGCAAATGAATAATGGAATTAATAATTATTTAGAGAGAATAAAAAATCCTAATTTGCCTTTAATTGATTTTGAATTTTTGATGAATCATCCTGAATTTATAAGTTATGTATGGGAAAAATATGTAACTGATATGACTTTTAAAAATATGGTTAATGAAAAAATAATGTTGGATGTAAATTTTAAATATAAATTTTTAAATACTTTTAAAAGTTTTATTGATAAAGGAAAAAGTAGATAATATAAAAAATGCTATAAGTTAGCATTTTTTAGTTTATTTTTTGTTTTAATATTAATTTATTATATGGTACATAATCATTAATTAAATCATAATCAATTAATAAATCTTCAAGGTTTGTAAGTAATTTTTCACTAATATAGTAATTATCTAAATATGAGTCAGCATCTTTATATCTTTTAATTATTTTTGCTAAATCATTAAGTGATGTATCAGGAAATTGTTTAAGTATAATTTTTGCAATAGTGTATTCGTCATTATCTTTAACAAACTTTAGACCTCTATTTATTGCTTTTGTAAAGCCTTTTATAATATCATGGTTTTCCTCAATAAAACTTTTTCTTGCATAAAATGTAGTATATGGCATTTCTCCAGAAAGTATACCAATGCTTGCTACAACATGTCCATATCCTTCTTGTTCAAGTTTTAAGGCATTTGGTTCGAATAAGTTTACATAGTCACCAGTTCCACCAATAAAAGCTCCAGATAAAGATGCAAAATCAATATTATAATTTATTTTAATTTTACTTGAATCAATATTCTCATTTTTTAAAGCATTAAGAAAATTTAACGCAGGCATTCCAGAAGATCTTCCAACAAGTATTTCTTTACCATAAAGATTTTCTAATGTAAAATTATCTTCTTTATTTTTAGATATAATAAATTGGCCATCTCTTTTAGTTAGTCCACAAAAAATTTGTAAGTAATCTTTTTTATTTTTTTCGTAAACATATATTGCACTTTCCGCTCCAGCTAGACCAATTTGAACATCTTTTGATAGTACTGCTGTGCTAACTTTATCAGCACCTGGTGTTAAAATTAGTTCAATATCAATGTTTTCATCTTGAAAATATCCTTTTTCAATTGCAACATATAATGGACTATAAAATACTGAGTGTGTAACTTCTGCTAATTTAATTTTATTATTTTGTTTTTCTTTTTTAGGTAATAATAAAAATATAGAAAAAAGAATAATTAAAGATATTAGTATAATATAAAATGTTTTTTTCAAAATTATTTCCTCCTTATTATTTCTATGTATTATATTCTTTTTTTTAAGTTAAGTGATTTTTATTGCAAAATAATTAAAAGGTAGTTTACATATGTCCTTTTTTTGTGCTATAATTTTTTATATGATAAAGGGTGTGAAAACAAAATGAAAAATTTGAATTCTGAAATGAAGTTGCTTTTAGATAAACTATATAATCTTAGAGGTGAAGATAGTATAGTACTTGTTTCAATAGAAGAAGAAAGACAAGAATCTATAAAGACTAAAGAAAGAACATTTAAACAAACTGCTGAACTTCAAGATAAATTATCAAAACTTGAAAGTGAAGGTCAAATACTTGCTAAAGAAGGTGAGAGTTTTAAAAATGCTCTACAAACTATTAGAAAAGATGAGTTTGTAAATGTATTAAAAGAATTAAATATTTCTTTTGATCCAAATAAAATTAAAGCAGAACTTGATGATAAATTGCCAAAAACATTAAATGAAATTGCAAGTGAAAAAACAAAGGCAGAAGAAGAACTTGTTAATGCTAAAGATGAAATGAATAAAGCTGCAACTAAAATTGAAGAATTAGGCATTAGAAAAGATGAGGCTATAAAAAATCAAGAAATGCTTAATAGATATTTTTCTTTAGCATTAGAAGGAAATATTAGTATTACAAGAGATGAACTTACTTCACTACTTGCTAAGTTTAATTTTACAGAGGAAGAACAAAGAGAAGCAGCAAAACTTATAATGTTCCCAGAAGATGGATTATATGAGTATGAGGATGAATTAAAAAATAAACATAATGGAAAAAGTATAAGTGATGTATTTAAAGATGCAAGAGAAAATCTAGATTCAATTATTGTAGAAAACCCTGTTATAGAACCAGAAAAAACTGAAGATTTTCATTTTGATTTTATGAAGGATATAACACCTTTTGCACAAAAAAATGATGCACAAAAACTAGAAGTTAAAGTTGAAGATACAAAAGAAGAAAAAGTTGAATCAAAAAAAGAAGAAATTACTAAAGATGAACTTATTAAAGTATTAAGTTCTTTAGGTTATGATTATTTAAATTTCACAAGTAATGATTTTGAGAAAATTTTAGAAAATTATGATGAAAAAACAATTAAAGATAATACTGAATTTATAAAATCTTTAAATATTTCTCTTGATTTTTTCTCTGATAATATAGAATTATTATATGATAAGGAAATGAAAGAAAAGATTGAAAAATTAACTAGTATTGGTAAGTTACCACAAGATATATATTTAAATCCAAATATTTTAATTAAATATGATTTGAATGGTTTAAATAGTGCAATTGAATTACTTAGTCAAAGTGGTTTAGAACCTAAAAATGTACCATTAATAGCTTATTAGGAGGTATCCATGAATAATAATATTGCAGCTAAAATTAAGGCTTTATCACTTAACGAAGATTCATATAAAACAGTTTGTAAGTTTTATGCTAGTCTTACTGATGATGTAATAACTTTAGAAGATTTTGTTGCTAAAGTAAATTATTTAAATAGTAAAGGAATAAATATAACAAAATCCTCTCAAATTAAAGTATTAGCTAATTCATTAGATTTTATTAAAAATCAAGTTGAACAAATGGAAAAAATAGGTTTTTTAGATGCATTTGTTGAAAATCCCCTTAGAATTAATTCTAAAGAATGTATCAAAAGAATAGAGTATTTACTATCAATTAACAAAAGTATTAAGGATGAAAATGGAAAATATAACAAAATCATTTTTAATAAAAAAGAATTTGATCGTAAATATGGAGTTACATATTTAGAAAACAAATCTGATATTCAAAAACTAGAAGTAAAAACTGATAATATAATAGAAGCTAAAGAAGAAGTAAAACCAATTGAATCTGTAACTTCTCCAGAAGAAAATAAAATAGAAAAAAAAGAAAATGAAATAATAAATGATGAACAAGTTATTGAAACTAATCCATATATACTTGCACTTTCAAAAGATCAAACAATACGTCTAACTGATGAAATGCTTGCTAAATATGAAGACATTAGTTTACATTTAAAACATGTATTAGAATCACTTAATTATGGAAGTGAAATTGATGGAACTAAATCTGATAATTTAATTAAACTTTTAACAAGTGGTATTACAGATGAAAGGGAAATAATATATTATTCGTTAACGTATAATAAAAAATTAACAGATGAAGAAAAAGTCAGAATATATAAAGCAATTGATAATGAACTTCAATTAGTAAATGACGAAATTAATATAATAAATTTTAATTTAGGGAGTGTAAAATGAAGTTTTTAGAAAAAATAGGATTTAGTAAAGATGATATATCTTTTTTAGAAGAAAATACTCCAGAAAAATTATTAGATTTAATTAAAGAACAAAAAAAATTAGTAACAGAAAATATTACTTATTTAAAAGATTTAGGTGTTACTAATTATCAAGATATATTTTTAAGATTTTATGATATGTTTTTAATGGATAATAGTAATTTTATAGCAATTTTCTCTAAATATGAAAAAGAAGATTTAATTGCTAAATTAAAGAAAAATATAAACATAGTAGAATATTTATAAACTACTATGTTTTTTATTTACTTTTTAATCGATATAAATTAAAAGACGGTTTGTTTAAAAATCTTAAGTTAGTTTTTTCAGTACCTATTCCATAACTTACATACATTTGACTATTATTATCATTATAATAATTATCAATATAAATTTTTGCACCATCTTTTTTTATTATAGCTCCCCAAAAAGGTATTCTAATTTGACCACCTAAAGAATGACCTGCAAAGATTACATCAATATTATAATTTTTTAATGTTTGAAAATCATCTGGTTTATGTAAAAGTCCAATTACAAAACTTGGATTAATATCTTCTTCATTTTCTAATAAAGAAGTATCAAAATTATTTGCATCTAGTATTTTAATTGGATCTATATCTTTGTTATATACATAAACGTAATTACCATTTAATACTGTAAAACCATTATTTAATAGAGTTTCTTTTATGTTTTCATTATCATTGTCTCCTAAAATAGCATATTTATAATCTGCATTAATTTTATTAAAAAGTTCACCTAGTTTATTTAAATCATTATTATTTGCATTTTTAATAACATCTCCAGTAAAAACTACCATATTAACATTTTCATCATTTATTTTGTTTATAATATTTAAAGTATTTTCATAATCAAGTTCATTTTGATATAAAATATCAGAAAAATGAGCTATTTTAAAACCATTAAAACCATTTGTAATTTTACTTGATTTAATTTCGTATTCATTAATTTTATAACCTTTAACATTAATATATTTTGCATATAAAAATATTAAAGTAAAAAACAAAATAATTATACATAAAAATTTTTTCATATACTACCTGCCAACATAAGTAATAAAATACTTCCAAAATTATTAAAAAAATGATATGTAATTGAAGTAAAAATATTATCAGTATCATAGAAAATATAACTTAAGGCAAATCCCATAATTGAGTAGGGAATAATATGTAATAGTTCAATTGAAGATTTAGCTACTAGTAAATGCATTGAACCAAAAAATAATCCTGTTATTATCGAAAAAATAATTTTGTTTTTAAATAAGTTTTTAAAATTTAATCTAAATAAAATCTCTTCATAAAATGGAGCTAAAAAACACATTTCAATAACTGAATATAGTAATTTATATTTTACAAGTTCTCTATTTAATGATTCGTTTGTAGCAATATCACCAGTAAATTGAGTTATAATTATATTAGATATATACATTAAAAATAAACAAATAATAAATATTTTAAAACTTTTAGAAATATATTTTTTATAATTTTTTTTAAAGTCTTTTAAGTCATTTATTAAATTTTTTTTGTAAATTAAAAATAAGTATAGACACATTATTAAATAAATAATTATTGAAAATAAACTATTATGTTTATTTAAATAGGATTTAAATAAAATAACTAAAATTTGCATAATTAAAAAAAATGATATAAATATTACTATATCTTTAATAATATTAAAAAAGATGTTTTTATTTTTTAATTTTATATTCATAATAAAAATATATCATAATTAATCATTTGTTTCAATTTTTATTGAAAAAAAATTGTCAATATGTTACTATTTTAATAGTAGGGATGGTGCTAATGAAAAAAAGTAAATATTGTTTATTTTTATTTATAATACTATTTATAGGTAAAAATGTTTTTGCTGAGTGTACATATGAAGAACAAGCAAAGCTTAATAGTGAAGCAGCAACTATTAAGGCAATTTATGAGGAACAAAAGGGTAATTTAGATTTATCAAATTATATATGTGCAGATGGTCAGGAAGATTGTAATACTGAGTATTCATATTTTAAAGTGGCTGTATTAAATTTAAGTGAAAACTTTTATGTAAAAATAAGTGAAGGTAAAAAAACTATAACAACATTAACTTACAGTAATGTAGTAGATGGAATTGCAAGTTTTGATGTTGAAGATATAACTGAAACACACACATATAAATTTGATGTTTATACAAGTGATAAAACGAATTGCAAAAGTAAATTAAATCGTTCTTTTTATCTAACAACTCCAAGATTAAACGAGTATGCAAATTATTCAATTTGTGATGAACTTCCAGATTATTATTTGTGCCAACAATATGTAACTTTTACTGACATGGGTTTTTCTGATTTTGTTGATAAAATTGAAAGTTATAAAAAAGAAGAGGAAGAAAAAGAAAAAGAGAGGAATAAATCTTTTTTTGAAAAAATAGGTGATTTTGTAAAAGAACATAAGACTATTTTTATTACAGGTGGGGTAGTAATTATAGTTGGTGTTGCTGGTGTGATTATAATAAAACAAAAAAGAAGAAAGGATATAATATAATATGAAAAGAATATTTAAATATTTTATTGCATTTATTTTTATTATAATTCTAATACCTAAAGCAAATGCATTTGAAGTTGGTGAAGAGTTTACGGTAATTAATAATGGTTCAGGTCAGTCATCTGGAGTTGGCTTTCCATATGGCTTTTCAACTTCAAGTGCAACTCAAGTATCTACTGGAAAAACATTTGAAGCATTTTGCCTTGAACGTAATAAAAGTGCTCCAACTTCTAGTACTACGTATTTAGTTGATAGAACAATGCCATCCGAAACAAGTGAATCTGTTGCAAAATATGATTATGCTGCACTTTATATTATTAATAGTGAAGCAACATATGAAGAAAAACACCTTGCTATAAGATTTCTTACTGATGTAATAGTAGGCTATAGTAATACTCAAACTGTAGCACCTGATTATTATTACCAAGAAGAAGCAGCTGTTAGTGAATTTATGAAAGATAGTTCGTTCTCAGCAGCTTATAATGATTTTACTACAAAAAGTTTTTCTTCATCACATACTTTTAATGGAAATATAAGCCAAATGTCAGGAGTAAAAAGTGTTTTACGTGATGGAATGATTTTTGCTAATGAAATGATGAAAGATAATCAAAATCAAACTAAAGTTGAAAAAGGTGAATCTGGAGAAATTAGCAAAGAATCAAGTGGTGGAATGGTTACATATAAAAAAATTGTTTCAATAAAACTTGATATATATAATATATTAAACGATAGTGATGATGAATATTTCAAAATAATAAGTGAACCAGAAGTTGAGGCTTATAGTGACCAAGTTGAAGTTAAAATGCTTGGCGTATCTGAAACATTTATTGATAGTGAAAATGGTTGGAATTCTATAAGTGTTGGTGAAGATATATCAAAGAAACTTGATGATAGAAAAGGAACATTATATTTGGGATTTTTAGTTACTTTAACAACAGAAGAACAAAGTGAAAGTGCTGAAGAAGAGGAAGAAGAAGATTGCACTGTTAAAATAACGATAAATTATGAATATACTAGTCCTTATTCTGGAGCTGTTTTAAAACATTCAAATGCAAGTTATAGGCAAAGTGCTCAAAAATTTATAGTTGCTTCAACTGATCCAATAAAAGGTAAGTTTACATTAGAAACTAATTTATGTAGTGAAGCAACATGTGATCCTACGATTTCCGTTCCAACATTATGTGAACCTGGTGAAGATGAGAAAGTTAATGAAGATGGATTAATAGAGTATGAATTTAGAGAAGCATATAATCCAGATACAGGAAAGTATAATATTAAGAAATGTTTATTAAAGAAAAATAGCAATGATATAGCGGAAAATTCTTATAAATATGTAGATTCTGAAAATGCTCAAATGGTAGTTGATAATCCATATTGTGAAGTTAAATGTAAAGAAGATTATAAATTTGGAGTGCCATATAAGAAAACAACTGAAGCAGGAAGGTATTTCCAAATTAGTACATCTATTAAAGGAGAACAAGATTGTTATACTACTAAACTTGATTACAATAAGTACACAGAAGATGTAGTAAAAAAACAAGCAGAAATTATAGATACATATAATGAATGGCTATTAAATTATGAAAATCATATGAAAACACCAGAACAAGGTTTACCAGCAGAGTGTAAAAAATGTGGTACAAACGAAGATGGAGGTTGTGATGAAAATCTTGAAACAATAGACTATTATGATAAAATTGAACATAGTAATAACTTCATATACAAGACAATAATATCATCAGAAGATGGACCATGGAGTATTGAAGCAGGGGTTGGAGATAGTAGAGGCCCTGAAAAATATGGTAAATGGGATGGCGATGGAAAGACTTGCTCAAGTAATGGTAGTACATGTACTTCAAGTGGAACATGCGATTGGGAAATAACTCCAGAAGACGACTATGAAGAAAAAGATAAAGAATATAAACAAAAAATACAATCTACAAAACAAAAATTAAAACAATTGCTTGAAGATCTTCGTATGATAGTTGATGAATATAACTCTTGTGTTGCTGATCATGATTATGCTTCAAAACAAAAAGATAAATCAAAAACTTATGGAGATTCAGCATTTTGGGATATGGTATATATTTATGACCCAGAAGTTTATTATAGTTATGATGAACCAGAACCTAATAATACAAGTATAAGTAAGTGGATAGAAGAAGTAAAAAGTATTAGTTCATGTGATAATGGAACTTGTGATATTATGATTAGTCCTGATGAATTAATAAAAGCTGAAAAATGTTCTGATAAATGTTCCGTTGATTGTGATGAACTTGGCCATAGTGGAAATGTTGAGGATATAGATGAAAATATGCATCCAGTAACTTGGTATTGTGATGGCGAAGTTGATAATGAATATAAGGAATGTAAAGGAAATGAAATAAATAACATTTTAAGTGTTGGTGATTATAATGAAGAATATCACTGGATGGTTCTTGATGAAGATTTAGATACTGGTATTGAAGCAGAAGTTCATATTGGAAATAATTTAAAAAATTCAAAACATTTGATAACAAAAATGGATTATTTACATAAGATTGCACAGTCTGAAGGTAATTATACTACAGCAAGGGTTTATTTTTCAGGACACGATAATGGAGATATAAAAATTGAAAATACTGATAAAATAGAAAACTATGATGTAGTAGATGGGTTACCAGTAAGTATTAATACACCACAAGGAGTATATAATTATACATTAACTTTGAAAAATATGGGTACATATTATTCTACAACACCTAATTTAGGAAGAATATTTGATGATGAAGGAAATACAATGGCTAATTTATATATTGAAAAAGGAATTAGACCTTCAGCAACAAAAGAAAATGGTGAAGAAATAAAAGGAAATGAATATGTATGTACATATGAAGTTTCAGCCAATGAATGTACTGATAGTTCTGGAACAAAACATTATAAAACAGAATGTAATTTAGAAAATGAAACTTGGGATCAATGTAAAGAAAGATTATGTCCAAATTCTGCAGGACCATATTGTGTACATGATTCTAATGGTTACTATGTATGTGATAATAATTATTATAACGAAAGTTGTCAAAAACAAGGATCTAGGGAAGAAGCACTAGCAGCAGTAGGATGTACACTAGGTGAACCTTGTGAAAAAAATTATAATTGCTGTCCAGATTGTACAGTAGAATGTATTGGTGAATGTGTAGTTAAATCCGAATGTACTTCAACTGGTTGTACAGGAAATCCAAATTCAAAACCTCAGTACAATTTTAAACCAATAAGTCCAGGTAATATGTTTCCAACAGATCGTGAAATAGGTTTTAACTGGGATATAAGTGGCAAATATAAAAATTCATTAGTTGCTAGAAAAGCAAAAGATACTAGAGAAGAAATAACAGCAAGAGCAAATGATGTAACATCAGAAAGTGGAAGTAGTGGTATACCAAAAGTTGAAGACTATTCACTTAAAGTTACAATGGACACTAATATGATTAATAAAATTAGGGAATATAATCAAGAACAAGGAACTTATAATAATGATACGATGTCATGTTATGATTACAAGTTAGATTATGATGAAGATCATTGTAAGAAAAATGGTTATGCATATGTTAACAATGAGTGTATTATGTCAAATATATTTTGCTATAGTGAATTTGTTGATGACCTTCTTGATGGCAATTTTGGTGGAGAAGTTGATATGACAAATAAAGAAGGAAGAACGAAAACAAAAGAAGCATTTAATAAACAATATACTGGTATAACTGGAACACTTGATAATGTGGTAACTAATGATTATTGGACAATATATAGTTTTACGTCACTAGATACAAATGGTGATAGTATACCAGATATTGGACCATCTTGGAAATAAGGAGGGTATAATATATGAAAGAATCCTATTGGGGTTATTGGCTAATGGTTTTAGGAGTATTCATTATTGTAGTACTCCTTCTCATCCAAAGCTTTACTTCAACCAATACTCAAGACTATTATTTAATTAAAGAAATTACTGAGTCATCATTGGTAGATGCAATAGATTATGGTTATTATCGTGAGTATGGTGAACTTAAAATTAATAAAGAAAAATTTTATGAAGTATTTTTAAGAAGATTTGCTGAGGAAGCGTCACTTACAACTACTTATACAATAGAATTTACTGAAATATATGAAGCACCACCTAAAGTTGGTGTTAAAGTATCAAGTAAATCATCAACTTTTACAGTTGGAGGAGATACAACAACATTTGATATAGTAAATAAACTTGATGCAATTCTTGAGTCAAAAAATAGTGCAAATATTGGCGAAGGTGAAGGATCAATCGTAGATGATTTTACAGGTGATGATGAAATTATAAATCCATCAACTGGTGAAGAAGAAACTCCTGAAGGAAGATTTGATGTGCTGATTGGTAATCCAGCAAGTATTGTACAACAATCAGAGTATGTTACTGTAAATGGCGTTAGTGTTAATATGTTTTGTGCCTGTGGTCCAATTGCGATTACTGAAGCGGCAATTATATTAGGAAAGACAAATACTTTAAAATCGGGTGTAAATTATAGTGGAAGTAATAATAAAGAACTTGCTGCAGCAACATACATTAAAATGCATGATTATGGTTTAAATGGTGATCCAACAACTAGCAATTATGATTCAAGTAGTCCATCATTTTGTGGAAGAACAGGTAATTATTCCTCAGGAAATGGATTTTATAGTACTATTGGTATAAGTGTAGCAGGAAGTGGTGGAAGTTTTGGTAGTAAATCTGGTGGATATGCAGATGAAATATTTAAACAATTAGCAAGTGGAAATGTTGTTATTGCCTCATTACCTCCGAACACATCAAATGTACCATCAGATTCAGGTTTAAAAAATACAAATAGTGGACATTATTATACAATTTATGGTTATGATGCTAATAATGGTTGCTTTAAGGTATATAATCCTATGGCTGGTAATTCATGTGTATCGGATGCAAATGTAGATAAATATTTTACTGAATACATTTCATATTCAGGCTAAAAAGAACGTAAAAAAAATTATGTTCTTTTTTTTAATAGATAATCTTGAAATTGTTAATAAAAGTTGCTATAATTTTAATTGATAATAAAAGATTAACATATGGAGGATAAAAATGGGAAATATTATTAATTTTTTTAAAAAAACAATTGCTAACAAAAATACTGTTACAATACTTTTAGTTTTAGCAGGTATTGTTGTATTATGGGTATTTTACTCAATGAGAGTAAAAGAGGCTACTTCTCCAATAAAAGTGCCTTATGCAAAGGAAGAAATTCAGGCAACTGAAGAAATAACTGAAGATAAAATAGGCTATGTCGAAGTTAATAGTAAACTTTTAAAAACAGTGGATATTATTCAAAGTCAAAGTGCACTTATTGGTTATTATGTAACGACTGGTACATCTATTCCTAAAGGTGGATTATTTTATAAATCTCAGATAGTTACTAAAGCAGAATTACCAAATTCAGTTTTTGATAATATTCCAGATAAACACACAATTTATAGTATGTCTGTTAATAATCATACTACTTTTGGAAATTCAATTTATCCTGGGGATAAAATAGACCTTTATTTAAAAGCTACTGATGATAGTGGTAAAATAATGTTTGGAAAATTTATTGAAAGTATTACAGTTTTAGGAGTACGTGATTCAAGTGGTAAAGATGTTTTTGGAACTACTACTACTAGAACTCCTGCAGAACTTTTATTTGCTGTACCAAATGATATGTACGAATTATTAATGAAAGCAGGTTATATTTCTGGCATTACACTAGTTCCTGTACCACGTAACAAAGCATATACTGAACTTAATGCAGATACTGTTACTATAGAATATTTGAAAAACTTTATATTAGCAAAAACTGCAACATTACCAACAGAATAAAAGAATAAAGGGAGTGATTATTTGTGAAAGAATCTATATTTTCACAATTAGATTTTGGACCTATAACTGAGTTTTTAAATGATGATAATATTACCGATATTTCATATTCAAATGGTGGTAATGTATGGCTTAAAACTTTAGATAAAGGTATTTATATGGTCAATAGACCTGAAATAAACAATGCATTAATGGAAAAATTAGCATTTCAATGTTCAAATGTTATGGGTACAACTTTTAATATGGCTCATCCTTTTCTAGATGCTGAAAGTACTGAACTTCGTCTTAACTTTGTTCATGAATCAATAGCCACAAATGGAATTGCCTGTGTTATAAGAAAAACACCTGCTAAGATTAGGTTAAATAAAGAAAAATTATTAAATGAAAAATATGTTACTGAAAATATTCATAGTTTTTTAATATCATGTGTTAAGGCACATTGTAATATATTAATTTCTGGTGAAACTGGTTCAGGTAAAACAGAACTTGCTAAATATTTAGCCTCTAATACTGAAGAAAATGAAAAAATTATTACGATTGAGGATACATTGGAACTTCATTTAGATAGAATTTTTCCACATCGAGATATAGTTGCTATGAAAACAAATAATATTGCTTCGTATTCTGATGTTCTAGTAACATGTATGAGACAAAATCCTAAATGGATTTTACTTTCCGAAGTTCGTTCAGCAGAAGCAGTTACTGCTGTTAGAAACTCAATTTCGTCAGGTCATAATATTATTTCTACTATCCATTCAGATAGTGCTAGTAATATACCAATGCGTATGTATTCTTTGCTTGAAAGTAATCAAGATATTGAGCAATTTTTAAAATCTATTCATAGATATGTTCAAATTGGAATACACGTAAAAGGATATATGAGTGCTGAACTTCAAAGATTTCAACGTGAAATTGTCGAAGTTGTAGAATTTTATGTAGATGATAATAATGAATCAAAAACAAATACAATATTTTATAAAAGTTTAGATGGTACTATTGCTTATAATAAACCAACAAAATATTTAGAAAATTATTTTGGTGCTCAAGGAAAAGTCCTTGATTATAGTTTATTTGATGAACAAAATAATTCAGATATAATTGAAAAAAAAGAAAATAGTAATGGACAAATTGAATTACCTATTATAGGAGCAATTGATTCATTATAGAAAGGAATAAATATGGTAGAACTTATAATATTATTGATTTTAGGTATAATAATAATTTTATATCGAAGAAATCCAGGCGAAAATGTATATAAGTTTTTTGTAACTACAGTATCCGATGCATATGATAAATATGCTCCTTATTCATTTAAAACAGTTAGAGCAAAAGCAAAAGAACTTGGTCAAGAATATTCTACTAGGCAATATATTTCTCAAATTGTTTTATTTGCCGGTTTTGCTGGCGTTGTAGCATATTTATATTTTTATAATATCTTGATTTCTGTTTTATATGCTGTTGTTGCTATTTCATTTATTCCTTATCTTGCATATTTAAGATGTCAAAGAATTTATTCAGAATTTATTTTTGAACAAATTGAAACATATACAACAAATGTTATAATGGAATTTAATACAACCCAAAGTTTTGTTAAATCTCTCGAAGGTGTTAGAGATTCTGGAATTATTGAAGAACCTGTATTAGGTGATTTAAAAAAAATGATTGATATGTCATATCAAAATGGTACAATAGATGAATCAATTGATTATTTTAACAAAAAGTATCCATTTTATATGGTTAAAAACATGCATCAATTGTTTTTCCAAATTACTAAAGAAGGTGCTCGTGATGCAGGACAATCTCTTGAGAATATGGCGCTTGATATAGATGCACTAGTTGAGGGTGTTTATCGAGATCAAATGGATCGTAAACAATTTCATGGTAAATTTATAAAATTTGGTCTAGCATTATTTTTTCTTATTTTAGCAGTCCAATATATGTATGGAACTGAAAGATATATTGAACTTTTAGATATATGGTACGTACGAATTATACTTCATGCAATAATTATAATAAATGCGTTATTCCTTTTAAAGGGTGAAAAATATTATAACGAAGATGTGGGGGTAGAGTAATATGTATTATGAAATATTTATAC
Organism: bacterium; assembly: GCA_029100545.1. Taxonomy (GTDB): domain Bacteria; phylum Bacillota_I; class Bacilli_A; order RF39; family UBA660; genus UBA6448. The sequence goes on from JAQXPH010000016.1 coordinate 58,425, forward strand.
TTGGTGTTATTATTTTTGGAATAATGTTTGCTACTGGTCAGATAAGCTTTAGTAAATTAATTAGTGATAATGAAGTATTATTTAGAAAACTTAAAGAAAGTGATTGGGACTTTTATGTAAAAGCCAAATATGGTAATGCTGTAAATCCAGATATTTTATTTAATAAAAGAATAAGAAATGGTTTAATTGCAATGCTAGTTGCATTTTTCTGGGGACTTACGAGTGGACTTTCAGCAATAAAAATTGTTATTGTTGTGGCAGCGGGATATTTTACTTTTAAAATTACATATAGTGATTTAAAAAATTATTATAAAAAACATATTTTTGAAATAGATCAATTATTGCCACATTATTTAAAAAGTATTGAAATATTAATTCAACACTATACAGTTCCTGTTGCAATAGGTAAATCAATAAATGATGCTCCAGAAATATTTAAACCTGGTCTTGAAGATTTAATAAATGCTATTAATTCTGGTGATGATACAATAAATCCATATATGGAATTTGCTAAAACGTATCCTGTACGTGATAGTATGAGAATGATGAGACTATTATTTCGTTTAAGTTTAGGACGACAAGAAAGAAAACAAGAACAGTTATTAACATTTTCAAAATCAATTTCATCATTGCAACAAAAAGCAAGAGAAACTCGTTATAAAAATCGTTTAGATAAAATGGAAAGTATGACAATGAAAATGCTTATTACAACTGGTGTTGGTGTAATGATTATTTTAATTCTTGCAGTTTTACAAATGATAAATTTATAAAAATGTCAAATATATTGATAAAAAATAAAAATATTGTTATAATAAAAATATAAGATAAAGGAGGAGTAAATTATATGAAGGAAGCTACAGGTGAATTAAGTAACACTGTTATAACTGTTGTTGCAATAGCTGCAATATTATCATTATTTACAGTATTCTTATATCCATCATTAAAAGCAGCTATTAGAGCTAGAACTTATTGTCAATCATCAGTACAGTGTGGTGACTGTGATGGTAATAAAATGGAATGCCATTATTATAATGATGATATGTCTGTAAGTGAAGATACAATTATGTGTGATTGTGAAACAAATGAATAAAGTTAATTAAAAGGAGTAGAAATGAAAAATGCTACGGGAAATCTAGCAAATTTAGTTGTTGTATGTGTTTGTGTGGCTATTCTCGTAGCTTTTTTTTACTTTACATTATGGCCAATGATTAAAAATAATTATATTTCGCAAACAAGTTGTGAAAAAGCTAAATGCCTTCCAAAACCTGATCAAAATGGTATGGTAACATGTTATTTGGATGGGCAAGAGTTTTTATGTAAGTTTAAGGGGTAATTTATGAGAGAAGGAATAGGCGGAATACAATTATTTTTAATTGTTGTAATATTAGTATTAATTTTTGCGGGTATTATGTCACTTACAATTAATCATTCAAATGCTTTTGCAATAAAAGATCAACTTGTCTCAATAATTGAGGATGCTGGTGGTCTAGATATTACAGCTGAATGTAGATTAGGTGATTGTAATGATGATATAAAAGATCAACAAACACTTCAAAATATTGTTGATGCTCTTGATAGTTATTCTTACCGTCAAACTGGTAATTGTGATTCAATAACTGTAAGTGATACTGCAACAATGGTTGGATATCAAAGAACTGGAGAAATTACAATGACGGGGAAAAAAAGTTCTTTTTGTATTGCAAAAATTGATGCTAATAAAGATGATGGAACATTAAGAGGGTATTACTATAAAGTTTATGTTTTTTATCAACTAGATATACCTGTATTACATTCAATTTTTAATTTTCGTTCCATTGGAGAAACAAAACTATTATATAGATAAGGAGTGTTTATGAACGTAATTATTTCAAATAAAAATCAAGCATTACTTGCAAATTTAACTATTGATGTTATTAAAACATTAAATGGTGTTTTTACTGTAGATGATTTAGCATCACAATTTAAAAATTTTTATTTTAATAAAATGATTATTGATATAACAGCACTTGATAATTATGAAGATATTAATACAATTCAAAACTTGTCAGTAGCTTTAGATATGAGCAAAGTAATTTTACTTTTAGATGATTCACCTAGAGTTAATTCACCGGTGTATTTATCTAGTTTGGTATCAATGGGCATATATAATTTTACCAAAAATGTTGATGCAATTTTATTTTTAATAGAAAATCCTAATACATATAAAGATGTTGCAAGTTATCAAAATTTAAATTTATCAGCTGATGATATGAAATTAAATGATAATAGTGTTGATAATACAGTTGGATATATTGGTCAAAGAATAATTGGAATTAAAAATGTTACTGACCATGCTGGAGCAACAACACTTACTTATTTATTAAAAAAACATTTAGAAAAGCAATATAAAGTAAAGGCTGTAGAGATTGATAATAGTGATATGGTTTATTTTAATGATAATAATATTGATACTAATGTTAATAGTTTTGAAGTTAGTAAATATTTAAATAATTTAAATAACAATGAAACTGAGGTTATTTTAATTGATATGAATAAAGCTGATATTGAAAAATATTGTACAGATGTTTTATATTTAATTGAACCTGGTTTAATACAACTAAATAAACTGATTAAAACTGATAAACAAATATTTAATAAATTAAAAGGTAAAAAAATTATTTTAAATCGAAGTGTATTAAATGATACGGATGTTAGTGATTTTGAAAAAGAGTCTGGTAGTAAAGTCTTTTATAATATGCCAAATATTGATGATAAATTAAATGATAATAAATATATAATTAAATTATTAAAAGATTTGGGATTTACTAGAATAAATGAAAAAGAATCATTTGGATTTAGTATTTTTAGGTAAAATAGATGTTTAATATATTGACAGTTTTTAAATAAAAAGGTAAAATATAAATATGTGAAGGAGTGTTATATATGTTAATTTTGGATGGTTTTTGTACAGAAACTAGTGATATTTGGATTTTTCTTGGAAAGATCATATTTATATTAAAAATACTTATTCCTGTAATTTTACTTGTTTTAGGTATTGTTGGTCTTGCAAAAGCTGTTATTGCTGATGATGACAAAGAAATTAAGACACAAGTAGGTAAATTAGTAACAAAATTTATTGCTGCAGTATGTATTTTCTTTTTACCATCAATAGTAAAAGCTTGTTTTGGTTTAGTTGATCAATTTAGTGAAGTTGAAGAAGAATACGTAAATTGCGTAAATTATATTACTGATCCATATAATAGTAATTAAAGATGATTTATCATCTTTTTTTAGTTATCTAGATTGATTTTTCATTTAGATTTGTATTTTTTTATTAAATATGCTATAGTATTCTTACTGGAGGGGTAATTTTATGGGTGAAATTGGAACAAGTGAAGGTTTTTGTGCAAGTACTATTACAATATGGCAAGCTTTAGGTTATGCCCTATTAATTGTTAAAATAGTTATTCCAATTGTTTTAATTATTATTGGTATTATTGCTTTAGGTAAGGCAGTTATTTCTGATGATGATAAAGAAGTTAAAAAAGGCATTAGTTCTCTTATTAAAAAATTTATTATTGCAGTATTAATATTTTTCTTACCAACGATAATGAGCGCTATATATCCATTAATTACTGGATTTAATCAAGTAAAAAGTGATTATGATGTATGTATGGAGTGTATTACAAAACCTAAAGGAATTAACTGTATAAGAAGAGTTGAAGAATTTAATCAAAATAATGAATAAATCATTATTTTTTTTTTATTTTTGTGGTAAAATATTAGGGCATGGAGGAAGTATGGATAAAATAATTATAAAGGGAGCAAGAGAAAATAATTTAAAAAATATTGATTTAACTTTACCTAAAAATAAATTAATTGTAATGACTGGTGTTTCTGGCAGTGGAAAAAGTAGTCTTGCTTTTGATACAATTTATGCTGAGGGACAAAGAAGATATGTTGAAAGTTTGTCAGCTTACGCTCGTCAATTTATCGGTGGAACTGAAAAACCTGATGTAGATTCCATTGAAGGATTATCTCCATCCATAAGTATTGATCAAAAATCTACTAATAAAAATCCTCGTTCAACAGTAGGAACAATTACTGAAATATATGATTATTTACGTCTTTTGTTTGCTAGAATTGGTATTCCATATTGTCCTATTCATAAAGAACCTATAAAAAGTCAATCTATTGAAGAAATGACCAATAAAATAATGAGTTATGAAGGCCAAAAAATAGAAATATTATCGCCAATAATTCATGGTGAAAAAGGAATGCATGCTGAGAAAATCGAAGAAGTAAAGAAAAGTGGTTATACTCGTTTAAGAGTAAATGGAGTGTATTATAATATTGATGATGATATTCCATTAGAAAAAAATATTAAGGATAATATTGATATTGTTATTGATAAATTAACTGTTTCTTTAGAAGAAAGAAGTAGAATATTCGAAGATATTGAAGCATCTTGTAATATGGCAAGTGGCAAGGTAGTTATAATTATTAATAACGAAGAAATTGTTATGAGTGAAAAATATGCTTGTGTTAAATGTAATTATTCTATTCCAGAACTTGAGCCAAGACTATTTTCATTTAATTCACCATATGGAGCTTGTGAAGAATGTAAAGGCATTGGAACAAAATTAAAAATCAGTGAAGATCTAATTATGCCTGATAAAGAAAAAACATTAAATCATGGTGCTCTTTTACCAATAAATAATGATAACAATTTATATTTTAGTGCACTTAAACAAGTATGCCAAAAATATGATATTGATATGGACATTCCAGTTAAAAATATACCTAGAGAAAAACTTAATATTATATTTTATGGAACAAAAGAAAAAGTAGATTTTAAATATACTTCGAAAACTGGAAGTACAAGATTTGTAACAGATTATTATGAAGGCGTTGTAAATTTACTTCAACGAAGATATATTGAAACAACTGCATCGTGGGTTCGTGAATGGCTTTCAAATTATATGGTTGAAAGTACATGTGAGAAATGTAAAGGTACTAGATTAAAAAAGGAAGTATTATCAATTTATATTAACAAAAAAAACATATATGATTTAACTGATATGAATTTATCAAAATTAAAAAATTTTTTAATAGATTTAAAACTAAATGAAGAAGAAAAAAATATTAGTAATTTAGTTTTAAAAGAAATTATTAATAGATTAACATTTTTAGAAAATGTCGGCCTCAATTATTTAACATTAAATAGAAGTGCTGAAACTCTTTCTGGTGGCGAAGCACAACGAATTAGACTTGCTACACAAATTGGCAGTAAACTTTCTGGAGTTTTATATGTTTTAGATGAACCATCAATAGGACTTCATCAAAGAGATAATCAACGTCTTATAGATTCACTAAAAGAAATGCGCGATTTAGGTAATACTTTAGTAGTGGTAGAACATGATGAAGATACAATGCGTCAGTGTGACTTTTTAGTTGATATTGGTCCTGGTGCAGGTGAAAATGGTGGTAATGTTGTAGCATTTGGAACGCCTCAGGAAGTAATGGACAATCCTAATAGTTTAACAGGAAAATATTTAAATGGTACTTTAAAAATAGATGTTCCAACTTCAAGAAGAAAAGGAAATGGTAAATTTTTAAAAATTATTGGTGCAAAAGAAAATAATTTAAAAAATATTGATATAGATATTCCCCTTAATAAATTTGTTTGTGTTACTGGAGTAAGTGGTTCAGGAAAAAGTACTTTAATTAATGAAATACTTTATAAAACACTTCAAAATTATGTTTATAAATCTAAAGTTATTCCTGGAAAATGTAAAGAAGTAAAAGGTCTTGAAAATATTGATAAAGTTGTCATGATTACTCAAGATGCAATAGGTCGAACTCCAAGAAGTAATCCATCAACTTATGTAGGAGTATTTGACGATATTAGAGATTTATTTACTAATACTAAAGAAGCAAAAATAAAAGGTTATGATAAAGGAAAATTCTCATTTAATGTAAAAGGTGGAAGATGTGAAGCATGTCAAGGTGATGGCGTTAAAAAAATTGAAATGCATTTTTTACCAGATGTATATGTGACTTGTGATGTATGTAAAGGAAAAAGATATAATAAGGAAACATTAAGTATTACTTATAAAGGTAAAAGTATTGCTGATGTTTTAGATATGCGTGTATCTGAAGCATTAGAATTTTTCAAAAATGTTCCAAAAATTTATAATAAACTTAAAGTTTTAAATGATGTTGGACTTTCATATATTAAGTTAGGTCAAAGTGCACCTACACTTTCTGGTGGTGAAGCTGGAAGAGTAAAACTTTCAAAAGAACTTCAGAAAAAAGCAACAGGAAAAAGTATATTTATTCTTGATGAACCTACTACAGGACTTCATACAGATGATATAAAAAAACTTTTAACAATACTTAATAATATTGTTGATAATGGGGATACAGTTATTGTTATTGAACACAATTTAGATGTCATTAAGGTTGCTGATTATATCATAGATTTAGGCCCTGAAGGTGGCGATGATGGTGGAAAAATTGTTGCTACAGGTACTCCTGAAGAAGTTGCAAAAATAAAAAAATCATATACAGGTTATTATTTAAATAAAATATTAAAATAAAATTAGTCTAATGGCTAATTTTTTTCTAAATACATAGATTTTTATTATCTTTTTTGCTATAATAATTACTATGAATGAATATGTTTTTAAAATTGGTGATTTTGCTATAAGATGGTATTCACTTCTTATTTTAATTGGGGTGATTGTTGGTATTTATTTGCTTGAAAAAGAAGGAAAAAGATTTAATCTAAATAATGATTTGCTTTTTAATTTAGCTTTTTGGGCAATAACGATGGGTATACTTGGTGCAAGAATTTATTATGTTATATTTAATTTTAATTTATATAAAAATGACTTATTATCGATATTTAGAATATGGGAAGGTGGACTTGCAATACATGGTGGATTAATTGCTGGTATTATTACAATTGCTATATTTTGTAAAAAAAATAAACTGCGTATAATGAGAATTACTGATATGTGTATAGCACCACTTTTATTTGCTCAGGCAATCGGTAGATGGGGAAATTTTTTTAATGGGGAAGCACATGGTGCCGCTACTAGTCTTGAACATTTACAAAGTATGCATCTTCCTAATTTCATTATTGAAGGTATGAAAATATCAGGAATATATTACGAGCCTACATTTTTATATGAATCATTACTATGTTTTATAGGCTTTATAGGAATATTAATAATAAGAAGACTTAAATATGTAAAAATTGGAACACAGACTGGACTTTATTTAATGTATTATTCAGTAATAAGATTTTTTATTGAAAGTATGCGAACTGATTCGTTAATGCTTGGTGGATTTAAAGTTGCACAAATAATATCAATTATTTTATTTATAATAGGTCTTGGTATTGTAATGTTAGTTTCGCGTAAATCTAAATTTGAAGATTTATATAATAATGTATATACAAATGAAATAAAATATTAGAAAGAGGTAAAGTATGTTAGATGTTATTATTATTGGAATGGGTATTGGTGGAATTACTGCAGGTATATATGCAAAAAGAGCTGGATTAAATGTTTTAATGTTTGAAAAAAGTGCTCCAGGAGGAATTTTACAAAATATTGACAAAATAACTAACTATCCTGGTTTTGAAGAAGTTGGAGGTGCACAGCTTGCAACTCATTTATTTAATCAAGTTAAAAAACTTAATATTCCATATAAAATGGAAGAAGTAATTGATATTGAACTTAGTGATGAAAAAAAGATAGTAATTACTAAAAATGGTAGATATGAAACACAAAATATTATCGTTGCTACAGGTAGAATTCCTAAATACTTAGGACTAGACAATGAAAAAGATTTTTTAGGTAGAGGTATAAGTACATGTGCTACATGTGATGGCTTTTTATATAAAGGAGAAGATATTGCTGTAGTAGGTTCTGGAAATTCTGCATTACAGGAAAGTCTTCACCTTGCTAAACTGGCTAGCAAAGTATATTTACTTCATCGTGGTGTTGAATTTAAAGCTGAAGATGCTTTAGTTGAAGCGGTAAAAAATACTCCAAATATTGAAATTATTGGTGGAGTTAATATAAAGAAAATAAATGAAAAAGATGGTAAAATAGAAAGCGTACTTCTTGATAATGAAAAAGTAATTAATGTTAAAGGAGTATTTATATATATTGGTTATCGTCCAAATACAGATTTATTTAAAAAATTTGACATAACTAATATAAATGGTGATATTATAGTAGATGAAAATTTTGAAACTGAAATTGCTGGTCTTTATGCAATTGGTGATTGTGCCAAAAAGGGTGTTTATCAGCTTGTTACAGCGGCATCTGATGGTGCTATCGCTGTATCAAATATAGAAAAATTTTCAAAGTAGGAGGTTTAAATGAAAGTAAGAACAAGATTTGCTCCATCACCAACAGGTTATATGCATATAGGTAATCTAAGAAGTGCATTATTTGCGTATTTAACTGCAAAAAGTATGGATGGAGATTTTATTTTAAGAATTGAGGATACAGATCAAGAAAGAAAAGTTGATGGTGCTGTTGAATTTATTTTAAATACCCTTAATATGATGGGATTAAATCCTGATGAAGGGGCTGAAAAAGGTGGAAATTTTGGACCATATTATCAAAGCCAAAGATTAGATATTTATAAAAAATATGCTGAGAAACTTGTTGAAGATGGTTATGCATATTATTGTTTTTGTGATGAAGAAAGACTTGAAAAATTACGTGAGATAGCAAATGCTCGAAAAGTGCCTTTTACATATGACGGACATTGTTCTCATATTCCTTTAGAAGAAGCAAAAAAAAGAATTGCTAATGGTGAAAAATATGTTATTCGCCAAAAAATGCCTAAAGAAGGGGTAACATCATATGTTGATACTGTATATGGTGAAATAAAAGTTGAAAACTCAACTTTAGAAGATCAAATTCTAATTAAAAGTGATGGATTTCCAACTTATAATTTTGCAAATGTAATTGATGATCATTTAATGGAAATTACTCATGTTAATAGGGGTAATGAATATTTATCTAGTACCCCAAAATATTTACTTCTTTATGAAGCATTTGGTTGGGAAAGTCCAATATATATTCATCAACCTCTGGTTATTAAGGCTGATGGCACAAAAATAAGTAAAAGAAACAAAGATGATAATTTAATGGATTTAATATCAAGAGGTTTCTTACCTGAAGCAATTATTAATTATATTGCATTAATTGGTTGGGCACCAAAAGATAATCAAGAATTCTTTTCTTTAAAAGAACTAGAAAAGGCATTTGATATTCATCGAATTTCAACTGCTCCGGGATGTTATGATATTAAAAAACTTGAGTGGTTTAATTCCCATTATATTAAAGAAATGGATGATGAAAAATATTTAAATTGGATAAAACCATTTTTAAAATTTGATATAAGTAATAAAAGCGATGATTGGATTAATAAATTACTTTTAACATATAAAACTCATATTAATTGTGGTGAAATGATTAATGATGTTGTAAAAAATTTCTTCGCAAAAAGTTATGAACTTGATGATGAATGTAAAAATTTCTTAGCAAGTGATGAAATAATTCCTCTTGTTATTGAAAAATTTGCAAGTGAAATAGAACAAATTAATGATTGGAATACTGATAATATTAATATTGCTATTGAAAATACAAAAAATGGTTTAAATGTAAAAGGAAAACTTTTATATATGCCTTTAAGAATTAAAGCAAGTGGATTTATGCATGGCCCTGAACTTGATGCTTGTATTTATCTGCTTGGGAAAGAAAAAACATTAGAAAATTTAAGAAAATAAGAAATGAGTGATAAAAATGAAAATTTATAATACACTAACTCATAAATGTGAAGTATTTATTCCCTGGGAAGAAGGGAAAGTAACATTTTATACATGTGGGCCTACTGTTTATCATTATGCTCATATAGGAAATATGCGTAATTACATTGGTCATGATATTTTAGACAAAACTTTAAGATATTTAGGTTTTGATGTTAAAAGATGTATGAATATTACGGATGTTGGTCATTTAACTTCAGATTCTGATTCTGGAGATGATAAAATGGTAGAAAGCGCAAAAAAAGAACACAAAACTGTTCTTGAAATTGCAAAGTTTTATACTGATGCATTTTTTAAAGATTTTAATGCTTTAAATTGCCGCATGCCAGATATAGTTAGTAATGCCTCTGACAATATAAATGAATATATTAAGATAATTAGTACTCTTTTAGAAAAAGGGTATGCTTATAAATCTGGAGGTAACATTTACTTTGATGTTTCTAAACTAAATGATTATTATGTATTAACTAATCATAAAGAAGATGAAATGGTTGTTGGTGCAAGGGAAGGTGTAGATTTTGATGATAATAAAAAAAATCAAGCAGACTTTGCTTTATGGTTTACTAAATCAAAATTTGATAGTCAAGAATTAAAATGGGATTCACCTTTTGGAGTAGGTTATCCTGGTTGGCATATTGAATGCACTGGCATATCCCTTAATTTTTTAGGAGAGCATCTTGATATTCATGGTGGAGGTGTTGATAATATTTTTCCCCATCATACTAATGAAATTGCTCAAAGTGAAAGTTATTTAGGACATAAATGGTGTAATTATTGGTTTCATAATGAACATTTAAATGATGAAAGTGGAAAGATGAGTAAAAGTAAAGGGGAAATATTAACTGTTTCAACTTTAATAAATAAAGGATATGATCCACTTGCTTTTAGATATATGTGCCTTCTTTCTCATTATCGAAGACAACTTACTTTTTCATATAGTTCTCTTGATGGAGCACAAAGTGCATACATAAAATTAAAAAACAAAGTTTTAAATTTAAATAAAGAAGGATCAATTAATAATGATTCATATCAGTTTTATAATGATAAATTTATTTCATATTTAAAAGATGATTTAAATACTGCGAATGCGATTACTTTAATATTTGATTTACTTAAAGATGACCATTTAAATGATTATACTAAATATGAACTTATCAAAAAATGGGATGAAGTATTGTCACTTAATTTAACTAAAGAAAAATCACATAATTTAGATGAAAATTATATTAAAGATATGATTGAAAAAAGAAATGAAGCTAAAAAAAATAAAGATTATGCTTTAGCAGATTCTATTCGTGATGAACTTAATAGTAAAGGTATTATATTAAAAGATACAAAAGACGGAACAATATATGAGGTAAAATAAAATGGATTTATTATTAATTATAATTATTTTAGTAGTACCATTTATCGCAGATATTTTTGTTAAAACTACTTATCGTAAATATTTAAAAATAGAAAATAATAAAAGATTAACAGGACAAGAAGTAGCAAGAAAAATACTTGATAAAAATGGTTTAGATAATGTTTATGTTGTTGAAACCGGAGGCTTTTTGTCAGATCACTATGATCCAAAAAGAAAAGTTGTAAGGCTTTCACATGCAGTGTATACAGGACAAAGCGTTGCATCTCTTGCAATTGCTTCACATGAATGTGGACACGCTATTCAAGATAAAGAAGGATACTTTTTCTTAAAATTACGTTCTTTTATTTATCCTGTTGTAAACATTGCTACTTCAATTTCATATTATATTATTTTAATTGGATTTATATTTGAACTTCTTGATTTAGTATATGTTGGAATAGCGCTTACTTCACTTGGACTTTTATTTCAAATTATTACTTTACCAGTTGAATTTAATGCAAGTAAAAGAGCAGGTAAAGAAATTGATAAATTAAAAATTGCTTCACTTGATGAAAAAAAAGGTGTAAAAAAAGTATTAACAAGTGCAGCATTTACTTATGTAGCAGGAGTGCTTGCAAGTGCAGTTCAAATATTAAGACTTTTATTTATTGCAAGTGATAGAGATTAAAAATATATTGAAAAAAAATATAATTTTTGATATCATTAATATGAAAATAAAGGGATGCTAGTATGATGAAAAAAGATTATATTGTAATAGAGGATAAAAATAAAAAAATTAAAGAAGTTTTTCTGATGGGAATGAAACACTCTAAAAAATATAATTATGATTATATTGCTTGTATTGAAAATTCTAGAGTAGTAATTTATCCTTTAATAAAAATAAATGGAATAATATATTGTAATAATGTTACAAATAAAAAAGTATTAAATACTTTATATGAAGAATTTATGGATAATAATAATCAGCTATTAGATATAGCTATATTACCTGAAATAATAAAAACATATTAACGAAAAATTAATATGTTTTTTTGTATAAATCAATATATTCTTCTAAAGTAAGATTATTTTCATGTATTATTTTAGCATTATCTTTTCCAACATATCTAATATGCCAATTTTCAAATTGATAACCTGTAATAAATTCTTTATTTTTAGGATATCTTATAATAAAACCATATTTGTAAGCATTTTTTTCAAGCCATGCATAGTTTTCATCGGTAAGTCTTAATGAACTATTTAGACTTATATTTTTTAAATCCATAGCAAGTCCAGTTTGATGTTCAGAATATCCAGGTCTTGCGGAAAAAGTATCTGCTTGGATAGTTCCATAATTATTTACATAATTATCATATAAAGTTTTTTGAAAACTTTCTTCACGAAATGCAGTGGTAGGCATAAAAGTTACATTAATTTCTTCTTTAGCTTTTTGTTGAAGGGACAAAAAATCTTCTTTTAAAACTCCTTTAATAGGTACCTTATTACCATAAGCTCCATCAATATAATCTAAATCTTTTGGTTTATAATTACTTGGTAAATAATAATATTTATTTACTAAAACAAGTAAATCATCTGGATTATCAATTTGATTAGTTGTTTCATAATAAGGTATATCAATATTTATATTTACATATGTTATAACATTTTCATAACTATAATTAGTTTTATCTTTATAATTATTATATCTATTTATTTTACTTACATCGAAATTTTTGTATTTATAATAATTTTTAATATCAACATAATCAATTTCTTTTAAAATATTTATATTTTTATCGCTTAATTTAAGTATATAATTAATTTCTTTTCCAGTATATCCTTTTGGTAAAAATGTAGTTAATATATTTTCAAAATTATCATTATCATTAAAAATAATATCTTTATATTCATTTAAATATTTTTCATCATAAATACCATTTAAAAGTACATATTCTAATGTTTTTGAATATAAACTTTCATCAATGTTATTTTCTTTCATAACTCTTAAAGTAGTATTATCTTCTTTATTAAAATATTTATTTAAGAAAAAACAAATTAACAAAATTATTATTAAAATTACTATTATTTTAAATATTTTTTTCATAATTATCTCAATATTATTTTACCATATTTTTTTATTTTAAACCTTTTAATTCAAAAATAATATCTCTTAGTTCCATTGCTTTTTCAAAATCTAAATTTTTTGCGGCTTCTTTCATTTCATTTTCCATTTTATTTATCATTTTAATTTTATCATTTTTACTTAATTTAGTTTTAGTTTTTCCACTTTCATCAATAGTAGTAGGAGTATCTTTAATTGTTTTAATAATTGTTTTTGGAATTATATTATGATCTTTATTATACTTTTCTTGAATAGTTCTTCTTCTTTTAGTTTCTTTAATTGCCTCATTCATAGCTTCGCTTATACTATCAGCATACATAATAATATGACCATTTTTATTCCTAGCGGCTCTTCCGATAGTTTGAATTAAACTACGCGAACTTCTTAAAAATCCTTGTTTATCAGCGTCAAGAATACATATTAAACTTACTTCAGGAATATCTAAGCCTTCTCTTAAAAGATTTATTCCAACAATACAATCATATTTTCCACATCTTAAATCATGAATTATTTGAAGTCTTTCTAAAGTTTTAATTTCATTATGTAAATAGGCTACTTTAATATTTAAATTTTTTAAATAATCGGTTAATTCTTCACTCATTTTAATAGTAAGTGTTGTAATTAATACTCTTTCATTTTTTTCTTTTAAAGTATTTATTTGACTAACAATATCATCAATTTGACCTAAAGTAGGTTTAACTTCAATAGTGGGATCTAAAAGTCCTGTTGGTCTAATTATTTGTTCAATATATTTATTATTAGTTAACTCTAATTCATAATCTCCTGGGGTAGCAGAAACGTATATAACTTGATTAATTTTATCATTAAACTCTTCGAATTTTAAAGGTCTATTATCAAGAGCACTTGGAAGACGAAAACCATAATCTACTAAAGTTTGTTTACGTATTCTATCACCATTATACATGGCTCTTACTTGAGGTAAAGTAACATGACTTTCATCAATTACAAGTAAATAATCTTTTGGAAAAAAGTCCATTAATGTAGTAGGAGTTTCACCCGCTTTTTTAAGTGATAAATGCCTTGAATAATTTTCTATGCCATTACAAAATCCTGTTTCTCTAAGCATTTCAATATCATAATTTGTTCTTTCTTTTAAACGTTGTTCCTCTACAAGTTTATTTTCATTGTGAAGTTCAGTAAGTCTTTGTTCAAGTTCTTCTTCAATATTTTTTATTGCTTTATCCATTGTTTCTTTACTTGTAACAAAAAGTGATGCTGGTGAAATAATTACTGTTTGTTTTCTTTTTAAAACACTTCCAGTTAATGGATCAAATATAGTAATAGATGAGACAATATCGTCTTCTAAAGTAATTTTTATTGCTTCACTTTTTTCATTAATTGGAACTATATCAATGCTATTACCACGTACTCTAAATGTACCACGATGAAAATCAATTTCATTTCTTTCATAAGTCATGTCAACAAGTTTAGAAATAATAAAATTACGAGTAAAGTGATCATTTAAATTAATAACAAACATATTTTTTTCATAATCTTCTTTTTGTCCAATATTATATATACAAGACACACTAGATACAACTATGACATCATCATAATTAATAAGAGCAGATGTTGCTTTATGTCTAAGTTCATCTATTTCATCATTTATTGAAGAATCTTTTTCAATATAGGTATCTGATGATGGTACATATGCTTCAGGTTGATAATAATCATAATAAGAAACAAAATATTCAACATGATTTTCAGGAAACATTTCTTTAAGTTCAGCATAAAGTTGTCCTGCAAGTGTTTTATTATGTGATAAAACTAGTGTTGGTTTATTAACTTCTTTTATTACATTTGCTATAGTAAATGTTTTTCCAGTACCTGTTGCTCCTAAAAGAACTTGATTTTTTTCTTTATTATTAATACCCTCAACTAATTTTTCAATAGCCTGAGGTTGATCTCCATTTGGTTTATATTCTGATACTAATTTAAACATAGATTTTTTCCTTTCTAAAGTATTTTATCATAAAAATATTTTTAATAAAACTTTTATTAGTATATTTATTTTTTTAATATTTATAAATTAAATAAATTGTGTTATATTTAATATGGTGATGATATGAAAACTATTTATATATTTGGTCATAAAAATCCAGATACTGATTCAGTATGTAGTGCAATAGCTCTTGCTTATTTAAAAAATGCTCAAGGAATAAATGTAGCTCCTAAAGTAATTGGCCAAATTAATAATGGAACAAAATATGTCTTAAATAAATTTAATACACCATGCCCATCTTATATAAATGATGTTAAAGTTCAAATAAAAGACTTAAAATATGAAAAAGGTGCATTTATTTATGAAAATGAAAGTATTGGTAATACTATTAAATTTATGAAAGATAAAGACTTAAATGCAATACCTATTGTTGATAAAAAGAAAATACTTACTGGATATGTTAATTTAAAAGATATAGTAAATTATATTGCTCTTGAAAAAAATATTAAATTATTAACTAACTTAGAAAATATAATAAATTTACTTGAAGCAAAAACAATATGTTCTTTTGATAATGAAATAGAGGGTAATACTATATATATTACTTGTCCAGATGATCAAATTAGTAAAGATGTTTTAAATGAAAATACTATTTTAGTTATAGGTGATAGATATAATATTATAGAAAAAGCTATTAATAAAAAAGTTAAATTAATTATATTAACAAAGGATAGAATAATAAATAATAAATTAATTAAAAAAGCCCAAAAAAATAAAGTAAATATAATTTCAAGTAAATTTAGTACAAGTGAAATATGTACACTTCTTCCAATAACAGGTTATATAAAAAATTTAAGTGCCTCAAATAGTTTAACAACAATAAATATTCATAGTTATTATACAGATTTTTTATCACTTACTAAAAGAATTAGTTTTACAAATTATCCCGTAGTAAAAGATAATAATGAATGTCTTGGTGTTGTAAAAATGACTCATATGCAAGAATATGAAAAGAAAAAAGTTATTTTAGTAGATCATAATAATTAT
Source organism: bacterium (assembly GCA_029100545.1). Classification (GTDB taxonomy): domain Bacteria; phylum Bacillota_I; class Bacilli_A; order RF39; family UBA660; genus UBA6448. The sequence continues at coordinate 74,740 of JAQXPH010000016.1, forward strand.
TCTCAATCTATTGATGGACTTGAAGAAGCACAAATTCTTGAAATAATTGATCATCATAATTTAGGAGATATTGGAACAAATAATCCAATTACATTTTTATGTAAACCAGTAGGATGTACAGCAACAATAATTTATGAACAATTTATTAAAGAAAGAGTAAAAATACCAAGAGATATAGCAGGATTATTAGTTTCTGCAATAATATCTGATACTTTATTATTTTCTTCGCCCACTACTACAAAAGATGATATTGAAAGTGCAAATGCCCTTGCTAAAATAGCTAAAGTAGATTTAAACGAATATGGTATAGAAATGCTTAAAGAAGCAAGCTCAATAAAAGGACTTACTATAAAAGAACTTATTTATCAAGATTTTAAAACATATTCTGTTAACGATAAAAATTATGGAATTGCAGTTATTACAACAATGGATTTTGATGAAATTGAAAAAGATATTGCTAAATATATAGATGAACTAAATAAAATGAGTAGTAGTGGATTTAAAGCAGTATTAATATTTATTACTGATATTTTAAAAAAAGGAAGTTATATTTTATATAATGAAACAAGTGAAAATCTTATAAAAAATGCTTTTAATTTACCAAATGTTTATGAAGGTATTTTTATTGAAGGCTTAATGTCAAGAAAAAAACAAATTCTTCCAGCAATATTAAAAGTTTTAGACTAATAAAATAAAAACTAAAAATATTTGATGTTAAAATGAAAAGAAAATTTATTAAGTTTTTCAGTTGGTATAATTATCAAAAAAATATCAAATAAAAGAAAAATATATAAAATGTAATAACTCACGTCAGTGAGTTTTTTATATAAAAAAGAAAATGAATATGTTATAATTTTTTTATTACAGGAGGATATTTGACAGGCAAATTTTATAATGTATATATTGATGAATCAGGCGATGAAGGTTTAAATAAAGGATCAAAGTATTTTATTTTAACTGCTTTAATAGTTGCTAAAGAAAAAGATTTAGAAATATCTAAAAATGTTGATTTTATTAAAAATAATCTTGGATTAAGTATAAAAAAACAGTTACATTGGAATTCTATTAAAGGTTTTAAGAATAAAAAAATGATTATGAATGTTATAAATAATATTGATGTAATAATTATAAATATTATTATTGATACAGGAAAAATAAAATATTTAGTATCTAAAAATTTGTATTTCTTTTTCAGTGGATATCTTTATGAAAGAATATGCTGGCTTATGAATGACTTAAATGGTAAAGCAAATATAATTATAAGTTCAAGAGGAAATTTATCAAAAGAAAATTTGATTAACTTTTTAAATAATAAAAATCATCAAAAATTTAATATAGATAATAATAAAATTAATAGTGTAAGAATTATTCCTAATGAAAGATTAAAATTACTTCAATTAGCAGATTCATGTGCAAGTGCTTTATTTCAAGCTTTAAAGTATTTAGATAATGTTCATTTTGAATATATTAATATTGTAAAAAATAAAATTTATCATAAAAAAAATAACTTATTAAGTTATGGCTTAAAAATTGTTCCAATAAATAATTATAATAATGATATTAATAAATTAATAAAATATTTAATAAAAAAGTGAGCTTTCCCCTGACTGAAGAAATCCACAAGGCATGCTTGTTGGTACAAATTAATGTTCCCTTCAGTTTAATCAGCGAACTACTTGCTCACAAAAAAATAGTAGCAAAAAATGAAAATATTGTCAATTATAACATTATTTGTGTTATAATTTTTTTTAGAAAGGATAATTATATGACAAAACTTATATTACCGGATTATAATAATTCAATTGTTAATTTAGCTTGTTCAATTAGAAAATATTTTGATTTAAATTATAATCATAATACTTTAAAAATAGTTGACGATCTTTTAGAAGAAAAAAAACCTAAAAATGTTGTTGTTATTTTATTTGATGGAATGGGTTCAAAATTATTAAAAGAAAAACTTAATAAAAAAAGTTTTTTATTAAAACATTTAAGTGCAGAAATATCTTCTGTAGTTCCAAGTACTACAACGGCCTCAACAACATCTATGCTTACAGGACTTACTCCTAAAGAGCATGGTTGGTTAGGTTGGGATATATATATTAAACCAATAGATAAAATAGTAACAATGTTTACAAATGAAGAAAAAGATACTCATGAAAAAGTAAGTGAGGAAAGTGTTTCAAAAAAATATTTTCCATATAATAAAATAACAGATTTAATTAATCATGATGGTAAATATTATGCAAATATTATTTCACCATATGAAAAAGATAGTTATGATAATATAGATGATATGTTTAATACAATTAGGGATAATTTAAATAAAAAAGAAAAAAATTATATTTATGGTTATTATATTAATCCAGATGAAATAATGCATATGGAAGGAACAGATAGTGAAAATACTACAAAAGTTTTTCAAATGATTAATCAAAAAGTTGAAGAATTTTCTTTAACTTTAAAAGACACTTTATTAATTGTAGTAGCAGATCATGGACATATTAATTCAAGTGAAATAGTTCTTTCATATTATAAAGATATTTTTGATTTACTTGATGGTAATATTTGGCTTGAAGGAAGAATGACAACTTTTAAAATTAAACAAGGAAAAGCAAAAGAATTTGAAAAATTATTTAATAAATATTTTAGTAATGATTTTATATTAAAAACTAAAGAAGAAGTAATAAATGAAAATTTATTTGGAACTGGAAAAGAAACTAAATATTTTATGGATTCTTTAGGAGATTATTTTGCACTAGCTATAGGTGATAAATACTTTAAGTATAATAATTGTTCTCATCAATATAAATCAAATCATGCTGGTTTTACTTATGATGAAATGAAAATTCCATTAATAATAATTGATAAAACAAATAAAAACTAAATTTAATAATATAATATAGTATGAAAAAAATATTATTATTTATATTTAGTTTTTTTATGTTAACAAAAGTAAGTATGGCAATAAGTGCAAGTAGTTATATTGTATATGATATGGATAATAATAGAGTATTAAAATCTTATAATGAAAATGAACAAAAACTTATTGCAAGTATTAGTAAAATAATGACGGCTATAATTGCTATTGAAAATGGTAATCTACAGCAAAATGTAACAGTTGATAAAAATATTTTAACTGCAGTAGGAAGTAGTATTTATCTTGAAATAGGTGAAAAAATATCTTTAAAAGATTTATTATACGGAATGATGATGAGAAGTGGAAATGATGCAGCCACTATGATTGCTATTAATATTTCTGGTTCAATGGAAAAATTTGCTGAAAAAATGAATGAATATGCAAAAAAATTAGGTATGAATAATACAACGTTTTATAATTCTCATGGCCTTGAAAATAATGATGGAATAGGAAATACATCAACAGCATATGATATGGCTCTTCTTACAAGTTATGCAATGCAAAATGATATATTTAAAGAAATATTTAAAACAAAAATTTATAATGCAAAATCTAATAAAAAAAGTTATACATGGCAAAATAAAAATAAATTATTAAAATATGATTATATTACTGGTGGTAAAACAGGTTATACTCAAAAAGCTAAAAGGACTTTAGTTACTACAGGTTATATAAACAATACAAATATTGTTATAGTTACCTTAAATGATCCAGATGATTGGTTAGATCATCAAAATCTTTATGAAAATATTAAAAATAATTATCAAATTATTGAAGTTTTAAATAAGAAAAAATTTAATTTAAATAATAATATTTTTATTGAAGATAAATTATATATTAAAGATAATTATAGTATTTTAGTAAATGAAAAAGAAAAAAATAGATTAAAAATTAAATATTTTTTAACAAATAATGATAATTATGATAACAATGATATTGTAGGATATGTTTGTGTTTATTTAAATAATAAAGAAATATATAATGAAAATATTTATATAACTGTAAATAAAAAGAAAAATTCAATTAAAAATTTTTTTAAAAAATTATTTAAAAAAGAAATAGAATAGTTATTTAAAACTCACAACTACATTTCATTTTTAATTTATATCAAGTAATTATTTGATAAAAGATAAGAATGTGATAAAATATTTTTATGAAGAAACAGTATTTAATTTATGCAGATGAATCATATAGAAAAGGCAAATTTTTTAGTAATTTTTATGGTGGTGCCTTAGTTGATTATTTAGAACTTGAAAAAATTAGTAAAAAGTTGAATAATAGAAAAAAAGAATTAGGATTATTTCAAGAAGTTAAGTGGACAAAGGTAACTGAACAATATTTAAATAAATATTTAAAATTAATAGATTATTTTTTTGAGTTTATTAAAACTAATAAAATTAAAATAAGAATAATGTTTAGACAAAATGCTCTTATCCCTCAAAAGTTATCTAAAAAGCAAGAAGAAAAAGAATATTTTCTTTTATATTATCAATTTATAAAGCATGCTTTTGGAATAGATTATTGTAATCCAGAAGAAAAAGATAAAGTGATATTAAAATTATATTTTGATAAACTACCAGATACTAAAAGAAAAAATAAAGAATTTAAAGGATATATTTATGCGCTTAATGATTTTTTTTGTATAAATAATGTACATATTTATAATGAAGATATAGCAGAAGTTGATTCTAAAAATCATGTAATATTACAATGCATGGATATAATATTAGGCGCTATGAATTTTAAATTAAATAATATGGATAAGGAAAAAATTCCAAATAGTAATAGACGTGGTAAAAGAACAATTGCTAAAGAAAAATTATATAAAAATATATTAAAAAATATTAAAACTATTTATCCAAATTTTAATATAGGAGTTTCAACTAGTAGTCGCCGAGATTTTTCAAATTATTGGAAAGACCCTTATAGACATTGGTGTTTTAAATCTAAAAATAGTTTATTTGATTCATCATTAACTAAAAAATATAAATAAAAAAACTCCATTCTTCCTACATAACCTTTCACGTACTAAACGTAAAGCTTCAGATTGAATAGAGTTTTTTATATGACAATAATACCATTTTTTAATGGTAGTTGTCAATATTAGTATATTTATAATTTTCTTTTTTATAACTAACTTTTTATATTATTTATTTTTAGTTTAATAATTTAGTTATTTAAAATAATATTTATATGTGATATCATATAAATATGAAAAAGAATATAAGTGGGATATTACTAGTAATTGTTGTTATAATAACTGGTATATTAATTGGTATTGTTATTATTGAAAATAAAAATAAAACAAATGAAGTTACATATAATTATAAAAAAGGTGATGTAATTAATATAGAAGATTTTGAGATAACTATATTAAATATTAGTCCTTTAAAGTGTTTAAGAAATGAAAAATGTAGTGAAGAAGTAGAAGTTAGTATAAAAATAAAAAATGGTGATATATATACTTTTTATACATTACAAAGTTTTCATAAACCAGAAGAAAATATAAGTGATTCTAATTATAAAATATTATTAAATTATAAAGATGATAAAATATCTTTTGAAATAAATAAAACAACATAAGTTTTATTTTTTTTGTTTTAACATAATATTTATTATGATTTCAATATTATGGACATTTTTAATAATAATTGGTATTGTATATTCATTAATAACAGGAAATATTGAAGTAATTAATAATAGTATTTTAACAAATGCTGGTAAGGCATTAGAACTAATTTTATCATTATTACCTACAATAGTTTTATGGTCAGGTATAATGAAAATAGCAGAAGATGCAGGTGTTTTAACAAAATTTGCTTCATTTTTAAAGCCAATACTTAGTAAACTTTTTCCATCAGTGCCTTCAAATCATCCGTCATTAGGTTATATTGCCTCCAATATTGCAGCAAATATGCTTGGTCTTGGTAGTGCTGCAACACCTTTTGGGTTAAAGGCAATGAGTGAACTTCAAAAGATAAATTCTAAAAAAGATACAGCCTCAAATGCTATGATAACTTTTTTAGTTTTAAATACAGCAGGAGTAACAATTATTCCTACAACTATAATTGCCCTTCGACTTGCATATGGTTCAAGTAGCCCAACAGCTATAATTGCTCCAGCAGTAATTTCAACATCTTGTTCTTGCATAAGTGCTATTGTTATAGATTATTTTATTCGAAGAGGTAAAAAATGAAGATATTTTCTATTATTGTAATACCAATTTTTATTTTATTTGTGGTTTTATATGGTTTTCGTAAAAAAATAGATATTTATTCATCTTTTTTAAATGGTGCTAAAGATGGCCTTAAAACAGTTTATAATATTTTCCCAGCTGTTCTTGCTATGGTTTTTGCAGTAAATATTTTTTTAGATAGTAATGTATTACTTTTTTTATTAAAACCTATTACAAAAGTTTTAAATTTACCCCAAGAAATACTTCCAATGGCATTTTTAAGACCAATTTCTGGAACTGCTTCACTTACTATTATGACAAATATATTTGAGATTTATGGACCTGATTCATATCCAGGTTTTTTATCTTCAGTTATTCAAGGTTGTACAGACACAACTATTTATGTACTTGCTTTATATTATAGTTCTATAAAAGTTTCTAAGACAAGATATACTTTGTTTGTAGGCCTTATGGCTGATTTAGTAGGTTTAATTATGGCATTTATTCTTACTAACATTTTCTTTTAAAACAATTATTTAGTAATATATAAAAATTATCGAGTAAACCATATATTTGATTCATCTCTATAAGTTTTAAGAGTAAAATCTTTTATTTTATCTTTTTGATAAACATTAGATTATTTATCAATTTTATCAAGAAAAAAGATACTATTTTGTTAATAGTTATCTTACTTAATTCTTGCTTAATACTTACTTAAATTAATTTTTATAATACATTTGATTTTTACTTGTTGGTTTATCAGGATTAGTTAAATTAACTAATCCTTGTTTAATAGCAGGATCAAGATATTGACCTCTTAATGTTTCCTTAGATTTAATACCTAATTTTTCCATTATTTCAGTCGCGGTCATTGGGTTACCAGATTCCATAGCATCTAATAATTTATTTATATTAATTGTTTCATTTGTAATTGGTAGGGGAGAAGTAGATATTGCTTCATCTAAAGTTTCATCTATCATTTTTAACATAAATTCAATAAATACATTTGAGTTAGCATTTTTATGACAAAGAGCTATTGAATTATAATATTCATCTTGATATTTATGAATTTTAGATTCAATTGGTAAATATTCAAAAATATCTTTCCATTTATAAAGAATTGAATTTTGCCATAATCTAACTGTTCTACCATTACCATTTGTAAATGGATGAATAAATACAAATTCATAATGGAATATACTTGATAAAATTAAAGGATGAATAGTGTCTTTATTTTCATTTAACCATTCAAATAAATCATTCATTAATGAATTAACTCTATCTCCTGGAGGACACACAAATATACAATTCCCATTATCATCAAATACACCTTCTGAAGTAGTTCTAAATTCTCCAGATACTTCTTCAACTAAGAAAGTCATAACTCCATGAACTTTTTTTAAATCATTAATAGAGTATGGATTAATATCTTTTAACATTTCATATGCTTTATATGCGTTTTTTACTTCTTGAATATCTTTTTGTTTTCCAATAACTAGTTTACCATTGATAACATCTTTTACTTGTTCCAAACTAAGTGGATTATTTTCAATAGCAACAGAAGAGTGAACTGAATTTATTTTAGTTTGTTTTCTTAAATATGGTGTTTTATCTAAATTAGTAAAAGAATCTAATTTACCGATTTTTTCCATAATATCAGAAACTTTTTTTAACATTTCATTTGATATCTCAAATGGTGGAATATATTTATCCATTAAA
>JAQXPH010000017.1 GCA_029100545.1 bacterium
ACACGAGAGATGGAATCTTCTGTGCTTTGTCCGATCCCGACAACGATTTTCCCGTGCCCTGCTTGCTGTTTCAAGTGGCACGCATCCCGCCGCCGAAAGGCGAGTGGGGTATTAGGCTCTTATGCCGGAAATATTTGTATTATTCATATTGTTAGATATTTATATTGATTTATTTGAGGGTTGAGTAACAATATAATCACAAATAACAAATAGAGGGGAAATAAAATTGTAGGCAGAGGATAAACATTGTGCTGATACCAAGTGCAAAAAAATATTAAAATGACAACCGTTTATCGGATTTTTAATTATTTTTGAACTTAAAATGGAGAAGTGTACCGGTAACATATCGAACTTGGATACCTGTAAAACGTATCACGTGGTGGGTAAAGTAGATGCAGAAAAGCATCTGCAAAAGTTTTTAATGACTGATAATCAATATATTACCCCCCCCATTTTCACATAATTTCATATTCAAAAAGGGAAACCATAGCCCGCCGCCTTGGCGGTGGGTCGGGATACTCGTTTTTTGTTCCCGATTTTTCAATCCCCACACAGACGGGTTCGCGACAGAAAACACGTTGTGTTTTCTATTGCGAGTCCGTTTCCTTTATCCTGCAATCCAATCTTTACAAAAAATATGAGAAAACCAGTCAAACGGGCAGTCCTGTGCTGCCTCCTGCTGCTCGTGGGCATATCTTTCGTCAACGCCCAGCAATCCGGCTCTTCGGAACCGCAGATAGTATTCCGCTTCGTCAGCGGAAACGATATGTTTTACGTCCCGTGGAGCGACAACGGGGCAAAGCTCGATTCCCTGTGCAGCCTGCTTGTCCCCGACATTCTTAAAGCGGGCAGTGTTCGGGTGGATGGCTACGGTAATGATAAGAAAACCGTCAAAATCCGCTGCAACCGGGTTAAGTCGGAATTGATTTTAAGGCGGGGATTGACCGAGGAGCATTTCACCACCACCAACCGGATCGGCACGTTCGGGGAATTGCGGAATGTGGTGGTAGTCACCCTGCCGATCCTCGAAGAGAGAGAGAAACCGGAAGTCGTCACACTCGAACCGGGAAAAACGGAGCGACCTGTAACGGAAACAAAACAGGAAGAGCCCAAAGAAGAAACCCCGGCTACGGACGTGCAGGCTACGACACAAGACGTTCAAGGGCCGGTACAGCCCGAAGAACCCGCAGAATCGGCTCACTGCCGTTGGAGCATAGGGCTGAACGCGGGCATCCCGTTCTTCTGGGGCGACATGCTCTCCATGTCGGCGGACAAGATCTACATCGGCTTTGCCGCCGGCGTACAGGGCAGTTATCGGTTCTCCGACCTGCTGGCCGTATCGCTCTCGGTGGACTATGCACGTGGAAAACTCGGCGCGAGGGATTATGCACGGGATTACCTGCTCGCCCCGGACGGTATGACATGGTATGTGCCGCAGGGACAGGCCATGCAGCATTACGGCGATCTCTACTCGAAAGTATCGCTCGTGAACGCGGGGTTGAGCCTCGACGTGAACATTAACCGGATATTCAGCAAGCGTGCCGCCGAACATCGTTTTACGGTATGGGTGTCACCGACAGTGTACGGGCAGTTCTTCTCGGCGGACATTTACACGAAAGAGGGAGATAAACGCTATTCGAACGGCACGACCGAACCCGATAAATTCTCGTTGGGATTGGGTGGAGCGCTATCCCTGCGTTATCGTGTAACCCGTGGTATAGACCTGCAACTGAAAAACTCGCTGATCTGGATGACCGATAACTATTTCGATGCGATTCGCACGCCGTTCGGTAAGACCAGACACAATGCCATGTGGATGCCGCAAATCGGGGTGGTATGGAATATCAAGTAAACAGGCGAAAGAGAAGCAATCAATTCACATAAAAGGAAAAGAATATGAAGAAAATGAGTAAATTTTGGGCAGTGCTGCTTATAAGCGGTCTGTCCTTTGGTCTGGGCGGCTGCATGAAAGAAGACATCGACGACATCCGCAAGGAGTTACAAGAGCACGACGGACGGCTGACAGCCCTCGAAGAGTGGCAGAAGTCCGTGAATACAAACATTTTATCTTTACAAAGTCTTATCGAGGCTCTCGAGGACAAGGATTACGTGACAGGGGTAACGCCGCTTGCCGACGGAACGGGTTATGAAATATCTTTCTTGAAAAGCGGGAAAATAACCATCAAGCACGGCGAAAAAGGAGAAAAGGGCGAAGATGGAACCACGCCCGTTATCAGTGTAAAACAGGATACCGACGGGAAATACTATTGGACGGTAAACGGGAACTGGTTACTCGACGATGGAAATAAAATGCCTGTAACCGGAGAAAAAGGAGACAAAGGGGATACCGGAAGCGACGGTCTGACACCTTATATCGGTGATAACGGTAATTGGTGGATCGGTACGACCGATACTGGCGTGAAGGCGCAGGGCAATACCGGTGCCGACGGACAAACACCACGTATCGG
>JAQXPH010000018.1 GCA_029100545.1 bacterium
TGATGTAAAACAAGAGGAAAAAGAAAAGTTATATAAATTATTACAGTATGCTTTATATGATGGTTCGCAATACATTGATAATGACATAAATGAAGATTGTATATTTGAATATAGATGGTTTGATAATTATTTTACCGATAATGATCGAAATTCATATTTTATTAAAAGTGGAAATGCCTATGTAGGAATGGTTATGGTAAACGAGAATTTGAAATTTAATAAAGACGGTAAATGCATTGCCGAGTTCCTAATAATGCCAAGATTCAGAAGAAATCATATTGGTAAAAAGGTTGCATATGAAATATTTGAAAAATTTAAGGGCAATTGGGAAGTTCAACCGATGGAGAATAATCCTATTGCATATTCATTTTGGAAGAATATTATATCAGAATATACCAATGGTAATTATATAACTAAAAATGATGGAATAGAGGATGTATTCATTTTTAATAATAAATAGAGGTGTTAATTTATGCAAATAGTAGAATATGAGAATAAGTATTTAGAAGATGTTAAAGACTTATTAGTTGAACTTGAAGAGTATATTGTATCAATAGATAAAGATCATTTGGATCAAGTTCATCCTGAATATAGGGAAAAAATGGCAGTTTTAGATTTAGAAGAAGTTAATAAGAACAACGGTAAATGTTATTTGGCAGTAGAAAATAATAAAGTAATTGGTTTAATTATGGGTTGTATATTTCCTTATGATGAATATGATTATTTAGACTATAAGTGTCCAAAAAGAGGAGAAATTACAGAATTAATTGTTACAAATAAAATTAGAAGTAATGGTGTTGGTGTAGGTCAAGAACTAATAAACAAAATGGAAGAATATTTTAAGTCGATTGGATGCGAATATGTAATAGTTGATGTATTTGCTTACAATGATATTGGTAAGAATTTTTATAACAAGAAAAACTACCATACAAGAATGGAAACAATGATAAAGAAAATATAATATTTGACAAAATAATAAATAAAGTGTAGAATATATGACAAATTTATATTTTATATTATTAATTGGAAATTACGGAGGAGGAGGTAGTTGGTTTACTTTCTCCTTTTTTAGAAAGGGTGGGATATTATGTGTGATGTTAATATTAGATTATTAGAAGATAAAGCTGAGGATTATAAATTACTGGAGAATTGGTATCAAGAAGAGGAAATATATTCTAGCTTTGAACAAAGAAAATTAAATTATAAAGAAATAAAAGAAAAATATTATCCTAGAACATTAAAAACGGCAAAAATACCTGTTTATATGATTGAATATAAAAATAAACCAGTTGGAATTATTCAATATAAATTAGTAGAAGAAGAGGATAAAAAATTGTATAAATTAACAGGTAATAACATTTATGAAATTGATATATTTATTGGTGAATTAAAAGAACATAACAAAGGAATCGGAAGCAAAGCAATAAATATAATGTCAAATTTATTAAAAAAGGAAAATAATGCTGAGATATTAGTAATGTGTCCATTAGAAAATAATATAAAGGCTATCAATTGTTATAAAAAATGTGGATTTTATATAAAAGACTACTTTGATACAAAAGATACAATAGGAATACCTCAAACATATGCTTTGATGGTGAAAGAATAATAAAATATTTTTGTCTGGGTGAGGTGTAATCATGCAAATAAAGAATTTAACTATGTCGTTTGGTACACAAGTACTATTTGAAAACATAAATCTAAATATACCAGAAAACGAAAAAGTTGGTGTAGTTGGAGTTAATGGTGCTGGAAAAACAACATTTTTTAAAATTGTTATGGGGCTTGAATATCCTGATGATGGGAAAATAATTTTAAAAAATGGTTCACGTGTCAGCTGGCTTCCACAAGTAATTACCGAAGACGTTGAAGATTTGAACATAAATGTATTAGACTATTTGATGTTAGGGAGACCAATTGTTTCATTAAATGATAAATTACAAAGATTATATGAAGAATTAGCTAATCCAAATTGTGATCAGAATAAAGTATATGGTGAAATTGATAAAATCCAAAAACAATTGGAGTATTGGGATGTTTACAATGCTGAATCAATATTACTAAGAATAATAGATGGTATGAATATTGATGATACTATTTTAAATAAGAAATTAGGAGAATTGTCTGGAGGTCAAAAATCAAAAGTTGCTTTTGCAAAATTATTATATTCAAAACCAGAAGTTATCTTATTGGATGAACCGACAAATCATTTAGATGATGAAAGTAAAAAATATGTAATTGAATACTTAAAGGGATATAAAGGATCTGTCTTTATTATTTCTCATGATATAGATTTTTTAAATCAAGTAACGACAAAAACACTTTTTTTGGATAAAAGAACAAGAAAGTTAGAATTATTTGATGGTAATTATAATAAATTTAAAAAACTACAATTAGAGCGTGAAGAAGCTTTATTAAGACAAGCACAAATCCAGCAACAAGAAGAAAACAAATTAAGGGAAATTGTCAATAAATATGCCAATGCTTCAGGAAATAGAAAAAGAATGGCGCAAGACCGTGAAAAAAAACTTGAAAAGTTGATGAAAGAAAAAATACAGGTTTTAGATAAAAATAAAACTATAGATTTCAAAATAGACATAACTCGAGAAGATTCCAAACAACCACTAAAAATAACGGATTTAAGTTTTAAATATAACAAGACTAATTCAAATAATATAATTGACCACTTGAATTTTGAACTTAGTCGTGGTGAAAAATTTTTGATTGCAGGTGAAAATGGTGCTGGCAAATCAACGCTATTAAAGCTCATAGTGGGCTTATTGGAACCTGATAGTGGGTATATAAAATTAGGTAATAAAACCGATATAGGATATTATGCACAAGAATTGGAATTGCTGGATAACGAAAGTACTATATTGGATAATTTAATAAGTATGGGATACAATCAAAGACAATTACGTAGTATTCTATCTAAGTTTTTATTCTATGGTAATGATGTATATAAAAATGTATCTGTTTTGTCACCGGGTGAAAAAAGTAGAGTTGCATTAGCCAAAATATCGTTAAGTGGAGCTAATATGCTTTTACTTGATGAACCAACAAACCACTTGGATCCAGAAACACAAAATCTAATTGCAGAAGTGTTTAAAAATTATGATGGAACAATGATAGTTGTTTCTCATAACCCTGAGTTTGTTGATAATCTTGGAATTGAAAGATTATTGATATTGCCAGAGGGTAAAATATCATATTATGATAGAGATATAGTAGAACATTATCAAACATTAAATAAAAGAATCAGGAGGTAAATTATGATTAATTGGATAAGTAGTGATGATGAAAAAAACATTAGAAAGGTTGATTATAATAATCTATGCAGAGTCATAAATTTTGTAAAGGATCAAAGAAGTGACAATGAAATGGTAAAATATGCATGCACTATTTTTGATGAATATAAAGATATTTTAAGTACAGAGCCAAAATTATTAAAGGAGTCATTAAAAAAATATTTTGGAGAATCATTTTCAGTAGATAGTGATTTACTATCATCAGATGTTATACTTTCTCCAAGTGACTTAAATGCATATTTTACGATAAAAAAACTTAATGAAGAAAAAAAGAATTTAACTATTGTTTGCTTTGATTTGCATAGTGATACGTATGATTATAATGATTTTTTATGGAAAGGGAATAGCTTTTCTAAATTAATGAAAGAAGGATATATTAATCATTATATTGTAATTGGAGTACCAAAGGAAAAAAGAAATAATTGCATTAATGATACAAATGCTGAGTTAAGAAATAGAGTCCATCTAATTGATTCTGAACAATTATATAGTGTGCTTGAAAATATAAATCCAGGTAACATTTTTGTTTCAATAGATGCAGATTGTTTTGATTGTAGAAAATCGAAGTATACATCAGTTGAGTATTCACCGGCAACTATTTTATATTACATTAGTAAATTAAATATCAATGAAATAAATTCAGATAATTATGAGCAAAAAATTAAGGAATGTATACATGTAAAAAATGAATTAGGATATTCAAATTATTATCATACGGGAGAAAATAATTTAACCTCATACATGGTAATTGAGATTATAGATAATTTAAAAGTATACTGTAATGCAAATAATATAAATTTAGGATTATCTGATGGAACACCATATTTTCAAATAATGGAAATAAGTGGGTGTGATTATGGTAATTTATCTGCTAGTTTAGTGGTTAAATTAATAGATGGTTTGTCATTAAAGGAGGTGAAAATTGATGGAAAAGAAAGAATTCTTAAAAAAAGTAGAAAAAATGTCTGAAGGACAAGTTCTTTATAACTGCAGAAGAGGATAGTTATAATGTTTAATTACTGGGAAGATTATTCTTCCTGGTAATTAAAATAATGGAGGTATTATGGAAAATAAGTTAGAAGTATTAGCAGTATTGCTTACAAATAGATGTAATTTAAAATGTATTTATTGTGGAAGAAATGAGAATAAAGATAACTCTTGTGCTAAACAGGAATTAACAGCAGATGAGTGGATAAATATTTTTGAAGATGCAAAAACTGTGGGATTGAAAAAAGTCAACATGACAGGTGGCGAAATTTTTTGCAGAAAAGATGTCTTGGAAATTATAGAAAGAACCATTAATCTTGGCTTAGATGTTAGCATAGAAACTAATGGGACAGTAGTAACTGAAGAACAAATAAAGTATCTATCCAGATTTAAAGATCATTTATCTATTTCAATTAGTTTGGATGGGATAAGAAAAGAAACAAATGATTTAACGAGAGGAAAAGGGTCTTATGAACGAGCATTCAAAACCATAAATATAATAAAAAAATATAATATTCCACTAAGAATAATAACTGTTTTAAGTAAAAACAATTATGATGAAATACCTGAATTAGCCACTACTATACATGAGAAATTAGGCTTGGGATTTAGATTGCTTCCCAATATTATAGAATATGGTAAGGGTGTAGAAGCAAGCGAAACTGAAGCTGTTGATTATAATAGAATACAAAAATTAATGGATGATTTTTACTATGAGTTTTTAAGGAAACATAGTGATGCCAAAAATCTATCCATAGAATTGAATACGGCTATTATACCTGTGGATATTTATCAACATAGTCTATGCCCTTGGGGAAAAGGAATGCTAGGAATAGGTTATTCGGGAAAAGTTGCTTTATGTCATGTTGGATCAGATAATGATTTGTTTATTTTTGACAATGTAAAAGACAATCCTATATCAAAAATATGGAAAGAAAATAAAAAGTTAAAACAGTATAAAGAATTAAATCCAGATAAATTGAAAGGAATATGTGGCAATTGTTTGGCTAGAAATTTATGTCGCGGTGGATGTAGATTACACGCTTTAATGAAATATGATGGAGATTTCTATGCACCAGATCCTGAATGCCAAAATGTTTATAATTTAGGTAAATTTCCAAAATATGCTATGGAAAATGAAGATAAAGATTGCTCATATAAAGGATGACTATGAAGATTTCAACATTTATTCATATTTTTAATGATAAAGTTTGGGATGCATTACATAAAGAATATATATATGTAACAGAAGTAGAATTAAACTATTTAAAAAGTAATATTAATAGAGGAATACTTGAAAATGTTCCAGAATCATTAATAAACAAAGGAATAATAACTACAATAGAGGAAGAAGTAAAACTATTAAAAGAATTAAAAGAGCAAATAAGAGATAAACAATTTCAATCCTTATATTTAATTTCATCAACTTCTTGCAATTTAGATTGTGATTATTGCTTTTATAGAAGTAGTGCTTCAAAATCCTTGAGCCAACACCAAAACATGAGCTTTGATGTTGCAAAAAAAGCTCTGCTTAACTTTAAAAGAATAGTACAAGGTAATGTAAAAAAATCTGACTATTGGCAACAAGTAACATTCTATGGTGGAGAACCACTATTAAACAAGAATATGTTATATCAAGCTATACCTTTCGCAAGAGAAAACTTTGATGAAGATACTAACTTAGTAATAAATACAAACGGTGTATTAATAGATAAAGACGATATTAAATTATTTAAAGATAATTCTGTCGAGGTTCAAATATCTCTAGATGGAGATAAAGAAAAACATGATTTGCATAGAAAAACCCAAAATGGAGATCCAACATATGAAATTGTCATAAATAATATGAAAAAAATATTAGAAAGTGGTGTTAAAGTGCTTCCAATGATAACTGCTACGGATGATAATATTGATGGTTTTTCTGACAGGATATATTCTATTGTGAAAGAATTGGGTATAGATGATTATGCTGTTAATGTACTTATTACTAATTCATTCAAAGTTAATGATGACTATACCGATAAGTTAGCAAGAGAAATGTTAATGGCGTATAAAAATTTTGGAAATATTGCCTCAGATTATGCCTTTGTAGAGTTATATAATAGATTATTAGGAATTGATAAAACATTATCAAAAAATTCTTGTGGAAGTTCTAGAAAAATTACAGTATTTCCTAATGGAAAAGTATTTGCTTGCCAAGCTTTGGAAAAGGCACAACAGAATTATATGGGCACATTATCTGATGACTATATAGAAAGTCCTAATTGGGAATGTTGGAGATCAAGGTCAAGATTTGACAATGATGAGTGTTTAAAATGTCCTAGCATAATTTCATGTGGTGGTGGTTGTGCAACAGGATCTTATAACATGAATGGTTCTATATTTGATATTGATAAGAACAATTGTGAATATACAAAAAAACTATTTAAAAAAATTCATAATATTTAATTATATTGTTAATAATTCTAATTTTAATATATAAATTTAATATTATTGTGCCATATGCCAAGTTGTATGGACTTATAATGGATTAAATGGTATATTGTAGTTAAAGATGAAGTATTAAAGATGTGGAAAATTTGCAATTCTGGAGCCACTTTTAGAGCCACTCTGCTAGAGATTAGCTGGAATAAAATAAAACATAAAGGTAATAAAAGCCCCATTTTTAAAGGAAATTAACGAGTGGGCAGTGGTAAAAAGCCTTAAAAATGCTAGCCATGTGGATCCGGAAAGAAGTATAAACAATGTTGTGGTAAATAGCTAAAAGCCCAGTAATTATGGGCTTTTTTCGTGTTCTAAATACTTCAGAATATACTTTAGATACCTTTTGGGATACCTTCCGATGAGTATATAAAAGGTATCTAGATACCCTTTTAAGGTGTAAATTCGCAATTTTTTAGCAAGAACTTAAAATGCACTATTTCCTTTATTTATAAGGGATTGTAAGCAATTTTGATTAGTTAGAATATAGAATTTTGTTCATTGTCAAAGCGATATAGATAAAAATTTTAAGAATAATAATATAAATATATTTTTTTGTATTTTTGTGCTATAATCCTGACTTTGACAGTTTTTAGAAAGTAAAAAGACTCGAACCCTTTATTTATAAGAGCTTATGAGTCTTTTTTGATGTTAAAATAATGCGTACGTTTTTATTTATAAATTTTAATTGAAAAATTTTTTTATTTTTTTATAA